>CALMDF010000462.1 GCA_937864895.1 uncultured Holophagales bacterium
CTCGTGAGCGCCGCGCGACCCGCCCCGGCCCGTGTCCCGGCCCCGTTCGTGCCGAGCCTCGTCCCGACGGCGTCGGACGAGAAGCTCCTCAGGAGCGTCCTCGGGGAGGCGGGCAAGCTCCTCGTGGCGCACCCGGAGCTCGCCTCGCCACGCACCTGGGTCGACCTCTGGAACCTCTTCCTGCACCGGAACCAGTCCCTGGACCTCGACGACTTCGGATACGACGAGGCGGCCGCCAGGGTCTGGCAGCCCCTCTTCGACTTCCTCTACCGGGTCTGGTGGCGAGTGACGCTGACCGGCGTCGAGAACGTCCCGAACGAGGGGCGGGCCCTCCTCGTCATCAACCACTCGGGGGTCCTCCCGTGGGACGGCGCGATGGTCAAGTTCGGCATCGCGAACGAGCACCCCGCGCGGCGCCAGGCACGGTTGCTGGCCCTCGACATGTTCACGACCCTCCCGTTCCTGCAGCCCTGGCTGCGGCAGCTCGGGGAGGTGAGGGCCTGCCCCGAGAACGGCGAGCGGCTCCTCCGGCGCGACGAGCTCGTGGCGGTCTTCCCCGAGGGGGTGAAGGGCGTCGGCAAGTACTTCCGCGACCGCTACCGCGTCGCCCGCTTCGGCCGGGGAGGGTTCGTCCGCCTCGCGCTCAGGACGGGCGCGCCCATCATCCCGATCTCGGTCGTTGGCGCCGAGGAGATCTACCCGATCCTCTTCCGGCCCGACTTCATCGGGAAGATCTTCGGCTTCCCCTACTTCCCGATCACGCCCACCTTCCCGCTCCTCGGCGCTGGCGGTCTGGTCCCGGTTCCGACGAAGTGGTGGATCGACGTCGGCAAGCCGATCCAGCCCGGGCTCGGCCCGGAGTACGCCGAGAGGCCGATGATCGTCAACGAGGTGACCGACCTCGTCCGTTCCACGATCCAGCAGATGATCGACTCGCGGCTCGCGAGGAGAGGGAACGTCTTTACCGGCGAGTAGCGCGGGTCTCGGCTGCCGCTTCCTTCCGCGCCGCCTCCGGGCGGCGCGGCGCTTTTGCGATGGAGGTCGCGGGGCGCAGCCTGAGGCCGTGACGCTCGAAGACCCGCGAGAGGCTCTCGTAGTCGGCGTCGAGCTTCTGGAGCGTCGAGCGATAGGCGTACTCGGCGATCCGGATCCGGCCGGAGGTCCGCATGATGTTGCGCATGAGGCGGGGGAGCTCGTCGGCCGCCGGCTCGAAGACGAGGATGTCGCTCTCGGGGTTCTCGCGCCGATAGCGCGAGAGGCCGTACTGGAGCCTCGAGTGGAGCGTGAGGCGGAAGACCTGGTCGAGGATCGGGAGCAGGCCCCGGCTCGCGATGGCGCCCTGGTCGCGACCGGTCGGGAGGAGGCCGCGCGAGTAGTTGAAGCGGACCGGGACGATCGGGTTGACGCACAGGACGAGGCCGCAGCGGTCCTTCAGGGCGAGGGAGATGTGGGCGGTCTTCCTGACGCCGCCGTCGATGAAGTCGGCCCCGTCGATGCGAACGGGGCGGAAGAAGCCCGGCAGGGCGCAGGAGGCGGCCACCGCGCGGGAAATCGGGACGGTGTCGCTGCCCTCCTCGCCGAAGACGCGCGTGTCGCCGGTGTCGAGCTCGACGGCGACGACCCGGAGCTTTTTCCGGAGCTTCCGGAAGTCGTTCGTCCGGCCAGGCTCGGACAGCCACTCGGAGAGCCAGGACTCGAGACCGTCGAGGAGGAAGAAGCCGGACGGGAGGAGGCCGGCGAAGGAGGCCACGACGTCGGTGATGGTCATTTCCCGCCGGTTCCGGCGGAAGTTGCGGACGGACTTGGCGAGGGTGAGCGGAGCGGCGACGAGCCTCGAGAACATCTCCCTCACGTTCGGGCGGAACAGCGAGAGCCGGTCGAGGTCGGAGGCCCGGGGGTGGGTCACGTTCCGGAAGAGGACCGACGGGGAGACGCCGTTCGCCACGAGCGTCCCGACGTAGGAGCCCGCGGAGACTCCGACGAAGATGTCGCAGTCGGTGAGGGAGAAGCCGTCGAGGCGCTCTTCGAGCGCGGCGAGGACGCCGATCTCGTAGATCGCGCCCGTGACGCCGCCGCCGGCGCAGACGAGGCCCCGGCGGTTGCGCAGGGCACGGGGCTTCGCAGCGCCCCGCGAGGAGACGAGCCGGAGTCGGGGTGTCGCCAAGAGCCCTCCTGAAACACGACTGGCGCCGGTTTTCGGCCGGCGCCAGTTTATCCGGGTTTCGTGTGTTTCCGGTGAGGTCAGGCGGTCTTGCGGGTCCGGCGGACCGGCTTGTGGAGCTGGTCCATCTTGCGGGACAGGGCGTCGACCTTCGACACGAGGGCCTTCAGGTCCTTCTGCGTCGGGACGTTGAGGCGGTGGAGGGCGCTCTCCATCGCCGGCTCGACGACGCCGGTGACCCTGCGGGCGACCTCGTCGGCGATGCGGGAGGCCTCGCGGGAAAGGTCATCCTTGACCGTCGCGAGGTTCGACTTCGCGTCGCGGACGACTCCCTCGACGAACCGCTTGGGGTCCTTCGCGATCGTCTCGCCCGTCTTCCTGGCGTTCGTCGCGGCGGACCGGACCGTCCGCTCGACCTTGGCGGCCACCGTGCGGGTCTCGTCCCTCACGAGCCCCACCTTGTCGGCGGCCGTCTTCAGGGCGCGGTCGATCTGGGGCGGAACGTCGAACGGAAGGGGATTGCGAACGGGGGCGGTCCTGCGGGTGGTCTTCCTCATGGCGTCTTCGACTCCTTCTTGCGGGCCGGCGGCGTGGGCCGGTCTTTCTTCTGATCCTGGCTCTTCGGACGTGGGCTCTTTGGCAGGGAAGCGGCGGCGAGCACCTCCAGCTGGTCGAGGCGCCGGGAAATGTCGTGGATCTCGGCGTGGAGGTCGGGGGAGGCTCCGGGCGAGACCCGCTTCATGAGGTCCCTCACGCGCGCGAGGACGTCGGAGAGGCTCTCGCGGAAGACGGCGCCGACGTCGTCCTTCAGGCGCGCGCCCTCCTCCCACGTCAGCCGACCCCGGCCGACGAGCCCGCCCACGATCCGCTCCATGTCGTGACGCGCCGTCTCGAACCGCCTGGCCACGGGCCCGAAGGTCTCGGCGATCCGGTCCGGCTGGGCCGCGGCCCTCACGGCGCCGGCCATGCGCGCCGCGCCGACCTTCTCGGCGACCCCGGCCACCGTCTCGGCCGCGTCGCTTCCTGCCCGGAGCAGGAGGGCGATGGCGTCGCTCGAAGCCGGGATGGCGACGCGGTCGGAGGCGAGGGCTCGAGAGAGGATGCGGGCCGTGATGTCGTCACCGGTGTCGGCGGCGATGACCCTGATCCGGTCTCCCTGGGCGACGCTCCGGGCGATGTCGTCGAGAGTCACAAAGCGCCGTTCGCTCTTCTCGTAGAGCTTCCGGTTCCGGTAGCGGACGATCTCTCGCAGTCGCTGGCTCATCGTGCGGGAGAATATGACGCACTGCGTAATGCCTGTCAAGAGGGTGAGTCGGATTACACGCCGCGCCACAGGCCGCAGCTCTGCCGACGTGCGAGCGTCGCGCCTCGTCGAGCGGCGGGGGGGGCCGGGGCCGGACTAACATCCGCGGCATGAGCACCGCCTCCGCCCCCGCCCGCTACGCCCCGCCGGCCCTCCCGCGCGGGACGACGCTCCGCTGCCGCTCCTGGCT
>CALMDF010000463.1 GCA_937864895.1 uncultured Holophagales bacterium
CCTCGCGGCCGAAGATCGTGATCCTCCCCTCCGTCGGGTCGACGAGGCGGTTGATGCAGCGCAGGAGCGTCGACTTCCCGGAGCCGGAGAGGCCCAGGACGGCGAGGAACTCGCCCTCGCGGACCTCGAGCGAGACGTCGTCGAGGGCCTTGATCCCGTCGGGCCAGACCTTCGAGAGCCTCTCGACGGAGACGGCGACGGGGGCGGTCACTTCTTCCCCTCCCGCTTCCTGCGAAGCTTCTCCTCCTCGGCCTCGAGGAGCTGGACGGCGCTCACGCCCGTGGCCCTGAGCGCCGTGCGGAAGCCGTTGAACGCCGCGTCGTCGCACGGCTTCGCGGCGACGGCGGCGACGAGGTCGAGGTAGGCCCTGAGTCCCTCGGGCGTCGCGATGAACTTCTGGAGAGAGCGCTCGAACCTCTCCCACGTCGGATTCGGGAAGCCGCGCCTCACGCAGCAGACGTCGTTCGGGATCGGGTCGGTGAGGGCGAGGACGCGCACCTCGTCGAGGTACGCGAGGCGCCCCTCGTCGGTCGGGATCCGCTTCATGAGGAGGTGCCGCGCGTCGGCGACGAACGTGCGTTCCACCTCGTTCACCTTCCCGGGCGGCGAGTAGAACGTCGAGCCTCCCGCGACCTTCCCGTCGGCGACGGCCTGGACGACGTTCGCGTGCCCGCCCGCGAAGTAGACGTGCCCGAGCTTCACCGAGCTCGCGTTGAGGAGGTTGAGCGGGAAGATGTACCCCGAGGTCGACGTCGCGTCCGAAAAGGCGAAGGGACGGCCGTTCAGGTCCTCGAGGCGCGAGACTCCGGAGTCGGTGCGCGTCATGACCGAGCCGTAGTAGACGCTCACGCGCTCGCGGGCCGCCTCGCTCGTCCTGAAGACGATCCGGGTCTTCTCGAGCGTCCCCGGGCGGTCGTACTCGAGGAGCTTCCGCCCGTCTCCGACGAGGTCCTTCGGCCCCGAGAAGACCCAGCTCGACGCCGCCGCGTCGACGGCGTCGGATCGGTCGAGGAGCATCTGAACCGCGGCCTTGTCGTCCTCCGCCGGCACCTCGGTCCACCCCGGCGCCCAGCGGTCGAGCTCGGCCACGAGCGAGGCGCGCAGCTCGGGCGAGAAGCTCCTGGGGAGGGCGATCCTCCTCTTTGCGAGGTCTCCGAGCTTCGACGGCTCCGCCGCGTCCGTCCGCGTCACGACGATGGCGTAGCGCTCCGCTTCCCGGACGACCTGGAGGCGAGCCTCGGCCCCGTAGCGCGCGTTCGCGACGACGTAGGCGAAGGCGGGGACCCAGGCGATGTCCGCCTGCCCCGCCCCGAGAGCCTGGACGACGGCCGCGTAGCTCGTCGGGACGGCCGAGCGGATGACGATTCCGGCGTCCTTCCTGACGAACTCGGCCAGCTCGTTCCCGCGGCGCGCGAGCGTTCCCTGCTCCACCGACGGGACGAAGAGCATCCGGATGACTTCTTCTCCCGCCCTTGCGATCCGGTCGCGCCTCACGAGGCCGGCCAGGAAGGCGAGGAAAAGGAGGGCGGCGAGAAGCCAGCCGAGCCTCGGGAGCATCGCCGCCCGGTCGGCCGAAGGGCGACTCCCCTCCCTGTCGGCTGCTCCTCCGCTCCTCATGCCGGGGCGGGAGTCTACGGCATCCGCGTGAAGGAACGGCGCCCACGGCCAGGGGCTAGCATCCGGGCGTGAGCCCGAGCCTCCGATTCGCGATGCTTCTCCTCCTTCTGGCCCTCCAGGCCGTTTCGGCCGGGCCCGCGGTCGCCGTCTCCGGACCCCGCGAGGTCCGGGTCGCGGCCGCCGCCGACCTCCAGTTCGCGCTCGACGCCGTCTTCGAGGCCGCGAGCGCCTCGACGCCGGGCCTTCGTGCCGTGGTGACCTACGGCTCGTCCGGGAGCTTCTACGCCCAGATCGAGAACGGCGCGCCGTTCGACCTCTTTCTCTCCGCCGACGCCGACTACCCGCGACGGCTCGCCGCCAGAGGCCTCGCCGACGGCGACCTCTTCCTCTACGCCGTGGGACGGCTCGCCCTCTGGGTCCCCTCCGCCTCGCGGCTCGACGTGCGGGCCCTCGGCGTGCGCGCCCTCCTCGACCCTTCCGTCCGGAAGGTCGCGATCGCGAATCCCCGGCACGCGCCCTACGGCCGCGCCGCCGTCTCGGCCATGAAGGGCCTCGGTGTCTACGGGTCCGTGAGCGGAAAGCTCGTCCTCGGCGAGAACGTCGCCCAGGCCGCGCAGTTCGTCCAGGGAGGGGCCGCCGATGCCGGCATCGTCGCCCTCTCCCTCGCGCTTTCCTCCCGGATGCGCGACGCGGGGCGATTCGTCGAGATCCCCCTCCGGAGCTTTCCGCGCATGGACCAGGGGGGCGTCGTCCTGAGGGGGGCCCGGGACCTCGCCGCGGCGCGCGCCCTGCGCGACGCGCTCCTCGGCCCGCGGGGCCGGGAGATTCTCGAAAAACACGGCTTCCATCGCCCCTCTCCTTGACGGAGGCTCGAACGCCGGACTACCGTCCGTCCACGATGGACGCACCGCTCGATCGCACCCTCAACGTCGCGAAAGCGCTCGCGAACCCGGCACGCCTCAGGATCCTGGCCGCCCTGGAACGGGGCGAGTCCTGCGTCTGCCAGCTCACGGCGATCCTCGGGCTGGCGCCCTCCACCGTCTCCGCGCACCTCTCCGAGCTGCGGCGCGCCGGGTTCCTCCTCGACCGCAAGGACGGCAAGATCGTCTTCTACCGGCTCTCGGAGCGGACGGAGCTCAGGCAGTGGGTGAAGGCGGTGTCCGCGGGAGTGAAGGACGACGAGACGATCGCGGCCGATCGGGCATTTCTCGACCGGGTCAAGGCCGTCGACGTGGAGACCTTCTGCGCCGCCGGGCCGGCCTGGAAGAAGCTTCCCGCCTTCCGGGGAAACGGCGCGGCGGTTACCCGGAGGACGAACCGAACCCGCGCTTGAGAAGGCGGCACCGCGCCCCTACCATTCCCGGGGTTCCGTGATGCCGACGACACCGCTCTCC
>CALMDF010000464.1 GCA_937864895.1 uncultured Holophagales bacterium
GTCCCCCGGGATCTCGACCCTCTTCGGCATTGGCGCCGCGGCCCGGGGTGCGGCCTGCACGACGGGGAGGTCCTGCCCCAGCGAGGCGAGGTCGACCACGGCGGCGGACGGGGTCGGAAGGGCGCGGATCTCGCCCCGGGCCGGGTCCGGGAAGGCGGGCGCGTCGGCGGCTTCGGCGAGCTCCGCGACCCTGGGAGCCTTCGTGGACACCTTGTACGGCACGACGAGGAGCGATCCGGTACGGAGCCGGGCGTTCGGCTTGAGGTCGTTCGCGGCGCGCAGCTCGGCGACGGAGACCTTGTTGCGCGCGGCAAACTTCGCGACGGTCTCGCCCTTGCGCACCTTGACCTTGCGCTCCCGGTACTCGGGTGCGGCTGGGAGGCTTGACAGGCGGGCGGTGAGCGTGGGCCCGGCGCCCTTCGGGAGGCGAAGCGGGTAGGACGAGACGCCCCGCGGCGTCGAGTTCCCGCGCAGCTCTCCGTTCAGGGCCTTGAGGGTCTCCAGGCTCGTCCCGAGCTCCCGCGCGACGCGGCCGAGCTCGACCGGCCGGGGGACCTCGACGACGTCGAACTCCAGGGGCGGGTCGAGAACGACGTCGAAGCCGAATCGGGAGGGGTCCTTGGCGATCAGGGCGGACGCGATGAAGAAGGGGACGTAGTCACGGGTTTCCCTGTGCAGGGCGTTCCCCTCACGGAGTTCCCAGTAGGTCCGGGCGCCGGTGCGCTGCAGGCCGCGGAGGACCCGGCCCTCGCCGGCGTTGTAAGCGGCCATCGCGAGGTGCCAGTCGCCGAACATCTCGTAGAGGTCGCGGAAGTAGGCGGCGGCGGCCCGGGTGGACTTGACCGGGTCGCTCCGCTCGTCCATCTCGCGGGTCCGCCTGAGGCCGTAACGGCGTCCCGTGCCGTCGATGAACTGCCAGTACCCCTTCGCCGCCGCCCTGGAGTGAGCCTGCGACTTGAAGGCGGACTCGATCATGGCGATGTAGACGAGGTCCTCCGGAAGCCCGCTTTCGCGAAGGATCGACCGCATGAGGGGGAGATACCGGCCGCTCCTCTGGAGCGCCGACGCGAATGCTTTCGGCGTCCTGAACTGGTAGAAGGCGACCGCGTTGAGGACGGCTTCGTTGACGACGATCGGCACGTCGAAGACGACGGAGGACGCCGCCCCCTCGATCTCCCGTCGGGCGACGGCGACTTCGTCAGCGGTCGGAGGGGTTCCTTCCTGGGCCACGAGGCCGTCCCGGTCGCCGGGACCGGCAGGGGGGTCCTCGTCCGACGTCTCCGGGAGGGATTCGTAGAGCCGGACGCTGTCCCAGAGGTGGCCGGCGAAGGCGACGTCCGAGGAGTCGCCGGGACGCATGGAGGTGCGGAATCCCTCGAGGGCCGCCTCGAACTCGAGCCGGGCACAGGACTGGTCCCCCGCGAGGGCGTGAGCCTTGCCGCGGTGGAACCGGTCGCTCGCTTCCTGACGCGGATCGGAGGCGGGGCAGGGTGCCGCCTCGGCCGAGGCCACGCTGGCGACCACGGAAGGGGCCGGGGGAGCGGTCGTCGTCGAGCAGCCCGCGACGGCGAGGAGCGGGGCGAGGAAGCCGGTGGCGAGGGCCCGGGCCCGAGGAGAGATTCGGGTGCGGGCCTTGTCAATGGTCTCTTTCGTCACGTTCTTCGTCACTCCGCCTGGACGTTGAACCGGAGGGAAAGCAGGAGCTTCTGCAGGTCGGCCGGGGCGGAAAGGTCGATGGCGAAGCTGCTGCCCGTCTGGAGGGGGCTGCCGGCCTCGTCGGAGAACTTAAGCTCGATCGTCACCTGTCGGCTCCTTCCCAGCACCTGGCGCGGGATGGTGAGGTCGAAGGACCGGGTGACGTCCTTCTTGTGGTTGAGGTTGGACGCGAGGAGGTCGTCGATCGAGACTCCCGTCGAACGGGCGCGCCCGGAGTCGGCGCGGGGCGCCGGGGCGGCCCCCGGGGCCGACTTCTGTGTCGAGAGCTTCCGGAGCTTGTCGAGCTCCGAGAGGATGTCCACGCTCGAGCGCACTTTCACGTGCTTCACGGCTGGCTCGGTCGCGGCCGGAGCGGGCCCGGCCGATTCGCCGAAGCTGATGTCGGGAGCCGGTTCCTCGACGGGCCGGGCGGCGACGGTCGCCGGCGCGGAAGGAGGCGCTTCAGGGGGGACGGGAGCAGGGGCGGCCTCTGTCGCTCCGGCGGAAGGCGTTCCGGCCTGACGGGCGATTTCCGCGAACCTCGACAGCCGGTCGAGGGAGGCGGAGGACGGCGGGGCGGAGTCGCGCGCGGCGGCGTCCGCGGGCGCGGGGACCCCGCCCGCCGCGGGTTTGGGGGGGCGGGAAGAGCCGGGGGGGATGGGGGGGGGGGGGGGTGCGGGTGCGGGGGCCGCGAACACCGCCGGGCGGCGGACGTCTCCCGTCATGCGGGAGCGGAGCGCCCGGAGCGTCAGCTTGGAGATCCCCTTCAGCGTCTCGAAGACCCCTGTGCCGTTCGCGGCCGAGGCCTCGAACGACTCGAGCCGGCCCTCGGGGTTCAGGGCGGAGTTCAGCTCGTCCACCGAGAGGATGTTGGAGAGGTCGCGCTTGTTGTACTGGAGGACGATCGGGAGGTCGTCCAGGGCGAGGCCGATCTCCGCGAGGTTCTCCCGCAGGTTCCGGTAGCTCTCCTTGTTCGGCTCGAGCATGGGCCGCTGGGAATCCGCGACGAAGACGACCCCGTCGACCCCCTTCAGGACGAGCTTCCGGGTCGTGTTGTAGAAGACCTGCCCCGGGACGGTGTAGAGCTGGAGCCGGGTCTTGAAGCCGCCGATGACGCCGACGTCGATGGGGAGGAGATCGAAGAAAAGGGTCCGATCGGTCTCGGTTTCGAGCGAGACCATCTCGCCGCGGGCCGTCGGAGCCGTCCGGCCGTAGATGACGTGGAGGTTGGTCGTCTTCCCGCACAGGCCCGGACCGTAGTAGACGATCTTGGCGGCCATCTGCATGGTGGCGTAATTGAAGAAAACCATCTCTCCGTCGTCTGGCCCGGCAGGCCTCCTCTAGTACGAACGGGTCATTTTAGCATCCGGCCCCCGCAGCGCTTCTGGCGGCGAGACGCTTCTGTTCCCGGAGCAGGGCCTCGAGGAGCGCCGCTCGCGAGGCGTCCCAGGCGAGGAGAGCCCGCCGGTGCCGGTCGAGCGTCGACTCGTCCCCGCGGGCGGCGGGACCCGTCAGGGCGGCCTCGGGCCCGAGGCGCAGGGCCTCGTCGAGAGCCGACCGGAGGAGCGGCGCCAGGGCGGCGAGGGCTTCGGAGGGGCCGAATCCGGCGGCGACGAGCGCGTCCCTTGACGCGCCCACGAGCCCCGTGAGGCCGTTCGCCCCGAGGGACGCCGCGAGATGGTAGACGCCGCGGGCGGAAGCCGGCACCCGGACCGCCTTTCCGCCCAGGAGACGGCAGAGGCGATGGGCCGCCGCGAGTCCATCGGCGTCGCCGTCGACCGCGAAGGTGATCCCTTCGAAGCGGTGGGAGTCGGACGACGTCCCCGGGAACGTCTGGAGCGGGTGGCAGCAGCCGGTGGCGAAGCCCCGGCTGCGAACCGAGTCGAGGACGCCGGGCCCGAGGGCTCCCGACAGGTGGAGGGCGGCCGCGCCGGGCGGGACGTCGGCCGCCGCTTCGCAGAGGAGCCGGGCGAGGTCGAGGAGGGAGTCGTCCCGGACGGCGAGGACGAGGATCGTCCCGGGACCGGCCCGGAGAAGCTCGGCCAGGGGAAGACGGGGATCCATCGAGGCCTCTTTTCCGGAAAGAAGGACCGGGGGCTTCGACGCGAGACCGGGAGCCCCGGCAAGAGCCCGGCCCAGGCGGCCTTTGCCGACGACGACGAGGGAGGGGGGGCCTTCTGTCACTGCTATCATTGCTCCACGCCAGCGGGCAGGCTCGGGTCGCCCGTGCCGGTGCCGGAGCGCATCCGGCTGGCGGGGCGTACGTTAGCTCATGAGGAGGGACCCGACGCAATGAGCGGTGGCTGGAGAGAGCTCGACCTGAGGTCGCGAGAGGTTCTCGCGTCCGTGGTCGGGGCCCATATCCAGAGTGCGGCGCCCGTCTCGTCCCGCCAGCTGACCCAGAGCGGCACCTTCGCCCTCTCGTCCGCGTCCCTGCGGAACGCCATGGCGGACCTGGAGGACCTCGGGTACCTCACCCATCCGCACGCCTCGGCCGGCCGTGTCCCGACCGATCGCGGCTACCGGGTCTACGTGAGGGAGCTCATGACCGTGCGGCCGCCGGGGCTCGCCGAGAAGGCGAAGATCGAGAGCGGACTCGGCTCCGAGCCGTTCGAGCTGGAGAGGTTCCTTCACGCCACGTCCCGGGTCCTGACGGAGCTGACCGGGGAGGTGGCCGTCATCGCCGCCCCGGACTCGGCCCACGTCGTCCTCCGGTCGGTCCACTTCACGCGCGTTGCCGAGCGGAAGGTCGTCGTCGTGACGGTGTCCGGAGAGGGGCTCGTCGGGAGCCGCCTGATCGAGACGCGCGACGACTACACCCCCGAGGCGCTGCAGACGATCTCGAACCGTCTCACCGCGGAGTACGCCGGCCGGACGCTTCTCGAGATCCGCGTCCTCCTCCTCGCGGCCCTCCAGGAAGAGAAGGTCCGCCTGGATGCAGAGGTCTCGCAGGCCCTGGAGCTCGCGGGGAAGGCCTTTGCCGACGAGAGGGCCGGCGGGGAGACCCTCGTCGTCGAAGGGGCGGCGACCATCCTGGAAAAGCCCGAGTTCCAGCGCGACGTCGAGTCCCTGCGGAGGATGTACCGCGCGCTCGAGGAAGAGGCCCGGCTCGTCGATCTCCTCACCGACTGCCTCGCCGGCGGCGGGAAGCCCGCGGTCGTGATCGGCTCTGACTCCGCCTTCACCGAGGAGACCCGGACCGCGGTCGTCGTCACGGCCTACCGCAGCGGCGACCGGGTCCTCGGCGCGCTCGGCGTCATCGGCCCGAGACGCATGGAATATCCTCGCGTCGTCCCGCTCGTGGAGGAGCTCGGGCGCTACGTGACGAAGCGCCTTTCGGAGGGTGTGTGATGGCCGAGAGAGAGGGACGCCCGGTCCCGCCGGAAGACGAGGTCATCGACCTCGACGAGGAGGGCGGGTCGGACGACGTCGCGAGCGCCCTCGAGGCGGCGGAGCGGGCGGTTTCGGCGGTCGAGGAGCGGCACAGGGCCGCCCCTCACGGCATCAGGCCCGCAGAGGTCGAGCCCGGTGGGCCGGCCGGTGAGCCGCCCTTGGAGCCGGGCCCCGCCGACGGGCGCCTCGCCGAGGAGCGCGAGAGGGCCCTCCGCGCGGAGGAGGAAGCCGGGAAGCTCCGGGAGGTCCTGCTGCGCAAGGCGGCGGACTTCGAGAATCTCAAGCGCAGGTCGGAACGCGAGAAGGCCGATTATTTCAGGTACGCGCTGTCCGACGTCCTCCGCGACCTGCTCGGCGTCCTCGACAACTTCGAGCGCGCCCTGAACCACGCCCCGGCATCGGGTGCCGAGGAGTTCCGGACGGGAGTCGAGATGATCGCCCGGCAGCTGTCCGAGGTCCTCAGGAAGTACGGCGTCACCGAGGTCCCGGCGGTCGGCGAGCCGTTCGACCCGCAGTTCCACGAGGCGGTGATGCGCGAGGAGACCGACGCCGCGGCGCACGGGATCGTCCTCGAGGTCTTCCAGAAGGGGTACGTCCTGAACGACAGGCTGCTCCGGCCCGCGATGGTGAAAGTCTCGGCGGCCCCGGCCGCGCCCGCTGCAGAGGCGTGAGCGCGAACGGGCGCGGGAGGTAGAGATTGGGCAAGGTCATCGGCATCGACCTCGGGACGACGAACTCCTGTTCCGCCGTCATCGAGCTCGGGGAGCCCCAGGTCGTCCCGAACCGGGAGGGGGCGCGGACGACGCCGTCCATCGTCGCCTTCACCGAGGACGGGGAGCGGCTCGTAGGACAGATCGCCAAGCGGCAGGCGATCACGAATCCGACGCAGACGATCTACGCCGTCAAGAGGCTCATCGGCCGCAAGTGGGACGACGCCGAGATCCGCCACGCCCGGGAGCACCTCTCCTACCCGATCGTCCCCGCGCCGAACGGCGACGTGAAGATCCGGGTGAGAGACAGGGACTTCGCCTCCGAGGAGATCGCCGCCTTCGTCCTCCGCGAGATCAAGGAGTTCTGCGAGGAGGCGCTCGGCGAGGAGATCCGCGAGGCGATCATCACCGTCCCGGCCTACTTCGACGACTCCCAGAGGCAGGCCACGCGGGACGCGGGCCGGATCGCCGGTCTCGAGGTCCTCAGGATCATCAACGAGCCCACCGCGGCATCGCTGGCCTACGGGCTGGAGCGGGGCCGGAAGAACGAGACTATCGCCGTCTACGACCTCGGCGGCGGGACGTTCGACATCTCGATCCTCAAGATCGACCAGGGGATGTTCGAGGTCCTCTCGACCTCGGGCGACACGTACCTCGGCGGAGAGGACTTCGACCGGGCCGTCATGGACTGGCTGCTGGCCGACTTCCTCGTCCAGACCGGAATCGACCTCCGCCAGGACCGCCTCGCCCTCCAGCGCCTCAAGGAGGCGGCCGAGAAGGCGAAGTGCGAGCTGTCGACGACGCAGGAGACGACGATCGGCCTGCCGTTCATCGCGTCCGACGCGGGCGGGCCGAAGCACATCAACCGGGTCCTGACCCGCGAGCAGTTCGAGGCCCTGGTGACCGACCTCGTCGAACGGACGGCCGGGCCGTGCCGGAACGCGCTCGAGGCCGCGGGCCTCAGCGCCGACCAGGTCGACAACGTGATCCTCGTCGGGGGCCAGACCCGGACCCCGATGGTCCAGGCGAAGGTCGAGTCGATCTTCGGGAGGACGCCGAACCGCTCGATCAACCCGGACGAGGTCGTCGCCATCGGGGCTGCGATCCAGGCCGGGGTCCTGCAGGGGGAGATCAAGGACGTCGTCCTCCTCGACGTGACGCCGCTCTCCCTGGGCGTCGAGACGCACGGGGGGATCTTCGTCAAGGTCATCGAGCGGAACTCGACGATCCCGACGAAGAACTCGATGATCTTCACCACCGTCAGCGACAACCAGTCGACCGTCGAGATCCACGTCCTGCAGGGCGAGCGCGAGATCGCGCGCGAGAACAAGTCGCTCGGCAAGTTCGAGCTCGTCGGCATCCCTCCCGCCGCGCGCGGCGTCCCCCAGATCGAGGTCACGTTCGCTATCGACTCCTCGGGGATCGTCAACGTCTCGGCCCGCGACATGGCGACCGGGCGCGCGCAGGGGGTCCAGATCAACCCCGCCGGCGGCCTTTCGCAGGACGAGATCGCCCAGATCATCGAGGAAGCCGAGCTGAACAAGCAGGTTGACAACAAGCGCAAGGCGGTGCGGCAGCTCAAGAACAAGCTGGAGGGGCAGATCGCCGGCAACGAGCGCGTCTTCCGCGAGTTCGGAAAGCTCCTCGGCGCCGACGAGCGCGACCGGATCGCGCGGACGCTTCAGCATGCCCGCGAGGTCCTGACGGCCGAAGAGCGGGGGGAGATCGACAACGCCCTCCTCGACATGCAGGGAGTCTCGCGGCTCCTGACGGCAGCGATGCTCTACAAGAGCGAAAAGACCGAGAAGGAATAGTCTCGAAAGGCCCCAGGTGAGCACGACATCCCGCGACCTCTACGAGGTCCTCGGCGTCGCCCGTGACGCCACGACGGACCAGATCAAGTCGGCCTACCGGAAGATGGCGCTCAAGCACCATCCCGACCGCAACCCGGGCAACTCCGAGGCCGAGCACAGGTTCCGCGAGGCGGCCGAGGCCTATGCCGTCCTCTCCGACTCCGAGAAGCGGGCCCGGTACGATCGCTTCGGCCACGAGGGGGTCAGGGGCGGGACCGGGGGCTTCGACCCGAACGCGTTCGTCGACTTCGCCGACATCCTCGGGGACTTCTTCGGGTTCGGCGTCGGCGGCGGAAGGCGCGGCCGGCAGGCCCCGGGCGAGGACCTGCGCGCGGATCTCACCCTGACGTTCGAGGAGGCGGCCTTCGGCGTCGAGAAGAGCCTCCCGATGCGCCGCTACGAGCGCTGCGACGGCTGTCACGGCACCGGCGGGAAGGGGGGGAGCGGGACCGTCACGTGCGGCGTCTGCCGCGGGAGGGGACGGGTCCAGTTCCGCCAGGGGTTCTTCGCCATGGAGCGCCCCTGCCCCGAGTGCCAGGGGGCTGGCGAGAAGCTGAAGGACCCCTGTCACGACTGCAGGGGAGAGGGACGGACGGTCCGCGAGCGTACGTTGACGATCGCGATCCCCGCCGGGGTGGACACCGGCGCCCGGCTGCGGCTCTCGGGCGAGGGGAACCACGGGAAGGCCGGGGGGCACCCCGGGGACCTCTACGTCGTCCTCTCGGTGGAAGAGCACGAGCAGTTCCGCCGCGAGGGGTACGACGTCATCCTTCCCTGGACGATTCCGTACACGACGGCCGCGCTGGGCGGCAGCTGCCGGGTGCCGTCGCTCCACGGCGAGGAGGAGCTCGAGATCCCCTCCGGCACCACGCCGGGGAGGGTCTTCACTCTCCGCGGCAAGGGGATTCCGCGGGTGGACGGCCGGGGGCGCGGCGACCAGCACGTCGTCGTGACGATCCGGGTCCCGAAAAAGCTCTCCTCGGAGCAGAAGAAGGCCGTCCAGAAGCTCGCCGAGGCGCTCCACGAGGAGCCGGGCTGCCCGACGCGCGAAGAGAAGGGCTTCCTCGAGAAGCTCCGGAACTTCTTCTCCGCCTGAGGTCACGATGCCGGGTGCCGTCCGACTGACCCTTCCCGCCGCCGCCGAGCCGGGGCTCGAGGAGACTCTCGGAGGCCTCTTCGTGTCGTGGAGCCTCGGCGACGCGGGCGTGTCGCTCTGGGTCTCGGAAGGGGACGCCGACGAGGTCGTCGAGCTCCTCTCGGCGGCCGGCGTGACGATCCTGGGGAGGGACTTCGAGCCGGAGCGGGACTGGCTCGCGGAGGCGGCGGCCCTCCAGCGCGCGCTCGCCGTCGGCGGAATCGTCCTCGATCCCCACGACCCGCCGTCCGCCGAGCCCGGGTCCCGGAAGCGGGTCTTCCTTCCGGCGGAGAAGGCCTTCGGCACCGGCTCTCACGAGTCGACGCGGCTCGCCCTCCGGCTGCTCCTCGCCGCGGTTCCCGCCGGAAGCGCGGTGCTCGACGCCGGGTGCGGCGCGGGCACCCTCGCCCTGGCCGCGCGCGTCGCCGGGGCCCGCCGCGCCCTCGGCTTCGACATCGACCTCGAGGCCCCGCTGGCCGCCCGCCTGAACGCCCGTCGAAACGGCATCGAGGGTTGCGCCTTCTGGGGCGGTGGCCTCGAGAGTCTCTCCACCGCCGCCCGATTCGACTTCGTCGTGGCAAACATGCTCCAGGAAGAGGTCGGTCCGCTCCTCTGCGGGCTGGCGGAGTCCCTAACCCCTGGAGGCCTCCTCGTCACCTCGGGCCAGCTCGTCGCGCGCGAGGAGGAGTTTCTCGGGCTGCTCGGGGCGGCCGGGTTCGAGCCGCGGCTCCTCGCCTCCGAGGGAGAGTGGCTCGGCACGCTCTCGGCGAGGCGTTGAGCTCGCCCCCCCGTGTCCTCGTGCCCGGGGCACGTTTCGCCGCGGGAGAGACCGTCCTCCTCCCGGAGGCGGAAGCGAAGCACCTGAAAGTCTCCCGGGTCGGCCCCGGGGAGAGCCTCGTTCTCCTCGACGGGACAGGGGGACGCGCCGAGGCGATCCTCTCGCCCGGCGGCCGCGCGACCGTCGTGAGCCGCCTCCTTCCCGCGCGGGGCACGGCGGCCCGGCGGGCGGAGGGCCC
>CALMDF010000465.1 GCA_937864895.1 uncultured Holophagales bacterium
TCGGAGCCTCCTCGGCTACCGCGACCGCCTCGACGGTCTTCGGGCCCTTCTGGAAGAACGACGCGACCCGGGACGGCTCCACGATCTGATTCGAGAACGGAAGGCCGGCGTCGACCCTGCGCCTCTCGTAGGTCGCGAGGAGGGCGGCGGCCTTCAGCTGGCTGACGACGGCGTACGGGTTGACCTTCGGGTCGAACAGGGACGTGTCGACGCGGAGGGAGCGCCCGTAGGCGTCGACGGCCGCGCTCTTGTTGCCGAGTTGCTCCTCCGAGAAGCCGAGCATCCACCAGGCGGGCCAGTTCCCCGGATCCATCTTCACGGCTTTCCTGAACTTCGACCGCGCCCCGCGCCAGTCGCCGCGAAGGCCCTGGACGAGGCCCCCGTTGAACAGGGGGCGGGAGTCCTTCGGCGCCAGCTCGGCCGCCTTGTCGAAGCTCCGCAGGGCGTCGCGCCAGAAGCCGTCCCAGGCCACGAGGCAGCCGAGGTCGTTGTGGAGGGCGGCGTCTCCCGGCGCCTGCTCGAGCCGCGAGAGGGTGTCGAGGATGGCGGCGTGGTGCGGGATCGCCGGGTCGAGGGACCCCTTGTAGGCGTCCGCCGCGGGCGCGGACGACGAGGAGAGGAGCACGGCGAGGAGCGCCAGCGGGAGGAGCGCTTTCCGGTTCGGAATCATCTTGGTCACCCTTTCGCCCCCGGGGACGCCGGCCGCCCGACGAGCCGGACGCGGCCGTTCGTCGTCTGCACCTCGAAGACGAGGCGCGAGGAACCGGTCTTCTGGCGGATTTCCTCCGCCTGCCGTCTCACCGCATCCTCGAACTTTTCGTACTTCAGCCGTGACACGTCCTCTCCAAGGGCCTGCCGGGCCGCGACGTACCTCTCGAAGAGAGGCGTGAAGTCGACCCGGCTCCTGGGTTTTACGGACGCGCCCGACGGAGCGTCGGGGCGCGACGACGGGGCCGGCGCCGGGGACGGCTCCGGCCTCCCCACGGCGGCCTCGGCCGCCGCGAGGAGGGCCGCGACCTCGGAGGCCGCGAGCGGCGCCCCCGTCCGCGCCCCCTCCTTCGGCGTCGACGGCGCGGCCGCGGGGACGACGGGACCGGGACGCCGCGCGAGCCCCCCCCGTCCCTCCTCCCGGGCCTGCAGCCGCTTCTCCCAGAGCTCCGCGAAGGAGTTGTACCGGCTCTGGATCGCCTGCAGGCGGAACCGCTCGGCGGCCCGTTCCATGTCGACCTGGCCCAGCCGGCGAAGGCTCTCCTCGAGGGTCCGTCGCGACGGCAGGGGGGGCCGCTTCGCCTCGCCGCTGAAGAACCTCTCGTACTCGATGCGAAGCATCGTGATGCTCCGGTCGAGGTCGTTCAGCTGCTTCTCGTACGAAACTCCCATGGTTGAGCTAGATTCTAAGGGCCTTGGCGATTCCCGTTCGCGTTCCGCCCTCGATCGAGAGCCTCCTTTCGAGCGAGAGGGGTGCCGGGCTCGCCGCGCGGCACGGGCGGCTCCGGGCGCGCGAGGCGCTCCGCGAGGCCGCCGACCGGTTCCGGCGAGGGTTTCTCCCCGCCGGTCGGGACGCTGCCGAAACGCTCCTCGACGCCGCCGAGGCGAGCCTGTCCCGCCGCCCGCCCGCGGGACCGCGCCCGGTCGTGAACGCCACCGGGGTCCTCCTGCACACGAACCTCGGGCGGGCCCCCCTCGCCGTGGCCGCCCGGGACGCCGTCCTTCGCGCCGCGGGCTACTCGACGCTCGAGCTGGACCTCGCGACCGGGGGACGCGGGAAGAGGGGCGAGCACGTGCGGCCCCTCCTCCTCGCCCTCTTCGCGCCCGGCCGGGACGACCTCGACGCCCTCGCCGTGACGAACGCCGCGGCCGCCCTCCTCCTCGCTCTCGACACGCTCGCGAACGGCCGCCCCGTCGCCGTCTCCCGGGGAGAGCTCGTCGCCATCGGCGGCGACTTCCGCGTCCCCTCGATCCTCGCGAGGAGCGGGGCGACGCTCCTCGAGGTCGGGACGACGAACAGGACGACGCCCGAGGACTATGCCGAGGCGATCCGCTCCGGGGCCGCCGTCGTCCTGAAGGTGAGGCCGTCGAACTACCGCATCGTCGGCTTCACGGAAGAGGTCGGCCTCGGCGGGCTCGCGACGCTCTGCCGCGAGGCCCGCGTGCCGCTCGTCTACGACGCCGGGGCGGGGTCCCCGCGACGGTTCGAGGAGCCCGGGCTCAGGGACGAGCCGGTCCCCGCCGAGGCGCTCGCCGAGGGCGCCGACCTCGTCTGCTTCTCGGGAGACAAGACCCTCGGCGGGCCGCAGGCCGGCGTCCTCCTCGGCGAGGCGGCGCTCGTTCGCGGCTGCGCGAAGAACCCTCTCGCGCGCGCCCTGCGTCCCGACAAGCTCGTCCTCGCCGCGCTCGCGGCGACTCTCGACCTGCACCTGTCCGGACGGTCCCGCGAGGTCCCGTTCCACGGGATGCTCATGGCTTCCATCGAAGGCCTCGAGGCCCGCGCGCGTTCCCTGGCCGCCGCGGCGGCGGCCCTCGGGTGGGACGCCGAGGCGGCTCCGCTCGTCGCCATCGCCGGCGGCGGCGCGGGGACCGAGTCGACGCTTCCGTCGTTCGGGGTCCTCCTCCGGCACCCGGGAGCCGGGGAGGCCGAGGCCGCCGCCCGGCTTCGCGCGCGGGAGCTGCCGGTGATCGCGAGGATCTCGGAGGGGCGGCTCGTCCTCGACCTGCGCTCGGTCGCGCCGGAGGAGGACGCCGACCTCCTCGCCGCGCTCGGGGACGTCCTGGCCCCCGCCTGACACCCGTCAGATCTTCAGGTCGCGCATCCGCTGCACGAGCCTCCGGACCGGGACGTCGAGGGCCTCGGCCGCGGCGGCCTTGTCCCCCGCCGATTCCTCGAGGGCCCTCCGGATGCGAGCCCCCTCGGCCGCGCGCTTCCAGCGCTCCACCGTCTCGTCGAGCGTGCCGTCCAGGGACGGCGTCGGGAGGGCCGGGTCGCCGGGCGCCCCGAGGACGACGTCGGCCGGCCGGATGAGCGGCCCCGACGCGAGGAGGACGGCGCGCTCGACGACGTTGCGCAGCTCGCGGACGTTCCCGGGCCAGTCCCACGCGACGAGCTTCTCGACGGCCGCCGGGCTCAGCTCGAACGCGCGGCCGCGCGCCGACTCGCCGCAAGAGCGCGCGAACTCGCGCGCGAGCTCGGGGACGTCCTCCTTCCGGGACCTGAGCGGCGGAAGCCTCACGGGAAAGACGTCGAGCCGGTAGAAGAGGTCCTCCCGGAAGCCGCCCGCCTTCACGCGGGCGCCGAGGTCGCTGTTCGTGGCCGCCACGAGGCGGACGTCGACGGTCAGCGGGACCGTCCCTCCCACGCGGAGGAACGTCCGCTCCTCCACGACGCGCAGGAGCTTCGTCTGGGCGCCGAGCGGGAGCTCGCCTATCTCGTCGAGGAAGAGCGTCCCCCCGTCGGCCAGCTCGAAGCGCCCGGCCCGGCGCTCCGAGGCGCCGGTGTAGGCGCCGCGCTCGTGGCCGAAGAGCTCGTTCTCGACGAGCCCCTCCGGGAGCGCCGCGACGTTGATCGCCACGAACGGCCCCGCGCGCCTCGGGGAGAGGGCGTGAAGGGCGCGGGCGAAGAGCTCCTTGCCCGTCCCCGACTCGCCGCTCAGGAGGACCGTCACCTCGCTCGCCGCGGCCCGCCGGAGCCTGTCCAGCGCGTCGGCGAGCGCCGGCGCGCTCCCGAGGATGCGGGGCATCCCCGAGAGGCCCGCCTCTTCGGCGAGAAGCGTGCGCGCGACGGTCGTCCTCCGAGCCTCGACGTGCCGCTTCACGAGGAGCAGGAGGAGGTCCAGGTCGACGGGCTTGCCGAGGAAGTCGGCCGCCCCCTTCTTCATGGCCGCCACCGCGGTCTCCACCGTCCCGTAGCCGGTGAGGAGGACGACCGGCAGGGCGGCGTCGTTCACGAGCGCCGCCTCGAGGACGGCGATGCCGTCGGCCCCGGGGAGCTTCAGGTCGGTGAGGACGAGAGCGTAGCGCCGCCCCTCGGAAAGCCGCCGGATCGCCTCGTCGCCCGTCGCGACCGCCTCGACGCCGTACCCTTCGCGGGCCAGCGTCTCGGCGAGCATCGACCGGAGCGACTCCCGGTCCTCGACGAGGAGGATCTCGGCGGCCATCTCGGCCCGGGGCTCTCCCCGCTCAGACGCCGCCGCCGGGTGGCTTCGGCTGGTCGGACGACGGTGGCGGCAGGTAGGTCCCGCCCGGCGTGGAAGGTGCGCCGACCGGGGCGTTCGCCGGCGGGGCCGCGTAGTCCGGCTGCCGGGCCGGCGGCGGCGGCTCGGGGGCGGGGGTCGGTGGGGGCGGCGGAGGGGCTTCGTTCCCCTCGGGCTTTCCGTCGGCGGGCTTCTTCCCGTCGCGCGCGGCGGCCGTCTCCCCTTCCCTCGCCGGCCGGACGGGGGCCTGCCAGCGCGGGAGATAGGTGAACCGCGTGACCGTCCGATCGGTGTCGATCTGCGCGACGAACGTGGCCTTCTCTCCGGGTTCGAGGTTGTCCTTGGCGAGCTGCCCGAAGGCGGTCGCGATCGACTTCCCGTCCTCGCCGAATGCCTCGATCGTCACTCCGACGCCCAGCGCCCTGCCCTTGCCGGCGTTCAGGACGGAGCCCTCGACGGCGTACCCCGCGGGGCCCTTCTTCGTCGAGACCGGCCCCATGACGACCTCTCCGTCGCCCTTTCCGCTCGCGTCCGAGGAAGCTTCGTAGTAGCCGCCGGCGACGTCCTGGTCGGTGAGGACGACCGCGGCCTTCTTCGCCGTCTGGCCCGCGCGCGCGGCGTCCACGAGCGAAGGGGCGGTCGCCGGGGCCGGTGCCGCGGCCGCCGCCGGCGCCGCGGCCGCCGCCTTCGCGAGCGCGGCGGTCTTCTCGAGGTCGACCTCCGCGGCGGGGATCGAGACGAGCTTGCCGTCCGCGAGCTGGAGGACGGCCTGCCGGCCCTTGATCACCGGCGGTTTTTTCGTTTCGAGGGTCCGGCCGTCCTTGAGGACGACCATGTCGGCCGAGACCGGGCCGGCCAGAAGGCCGAGCACGAGCAGCGGGAAGACGCGCCGCATAGGACACCTCCGGAAATCGCAGCATAGCACCGGGCCCGGCGCCGGCCCTGGGCCTCAGCGGCTGCTGCCGGGGGCCTCCGGCTCGCCCCCGACCTCGTCAGAGACGAGGTACAAGGGCCGCCCCTTCACCTCGTCGTAGATCCTCCCGAGGTACTCCCCGAGGACGCCGATGAGCATCAGCTGGACTCCGCCGAGGAGGAGGACCCACCCCATGAGCGTCGTCCAGCCCCGCTCGTTGATGCCGAGCACTTTCAGGACGACCACGACGACGATGTAGAGGAAGGCGAAGAGGGAGACGCCGAACCCGAGCCAGGTGCCGAGCTGGAGCGGGACGTGGCTGAACGACGTCAGCGCGTCGAGCGCGAAGCGGACCATCTTCCGGAGCGGGTACTTCGTCTCGCCGTGGAGCCGGGCCGGCCTCGCGTACGGGACCGCCACCTGCCGGAAGCCGACCCAGGCCGTCATGCCGCGGATGAAGCGGTGCCGCTCCCGGAGCGAGCGGAACGCGGCGGCGGCGCGCGGGCCGAGGAGCCGGAAGTCGCCCACGTCGACGGGGATGTCGACGTTCGTCCAGCGGCGCATGAGGCGATAGAAGAGGTGGGCCGTCGCCCTCTTGAAGGCGCTCTCCCCTTCCCTCGCGGTGCGCCGGGCGTAGACGACCTCGTACCCCTCCTCGACCTTCGCGAGCATCTCGGCGAGGAGCTCCGGCGGGTCCTGCAGGTCCGCGTCCATGACGGCGACGAGCCGCCCTCGCGCCCGGTCGACGCCTGCCGTCAGCGCCATCTGGTGGCCGAAGTTGCGCGAAAGCCGGAGGACCCTGATGCGCCGGTCCTCGGCGGCGAACCCGGCAAGCGCCTCGAACGAGCCGTCCCGGCTCCCGTCGTCCACGAAGAGGAGCTCGAAGGTGCGTCCCGACGCCTCGAGGACCGAGACGAGCCGGCGGCGGAGCTCGGGGAGGTTCGGGAGCTCGTTGAAGCAGGGGAGGACGACGGAAATCTCGGGAGCATTCATGGTTTCAGCCTCGCGCCGTTCGGGCGCCTGAGGACGACGACATTCTGCGCCCCCACGGGGCTCCACGGACGGCGCGTCAGGAGATAGGTCCCCAGCTCCCGCGGCGCCGGCCGAAGCGGGGAGAGAGACGTTTCCGGGAGCCACCAGGCGCGCAGGGGGATCGTCTCGACCTCGTACCCTCCCCCGACGAGCTTCTGCGCCTCCTCGATCTTCCCCTCGTCCACGACGACGACCGGCGGCCGGTCGCCCGCGTTCGGGAGCGCCCAGAGGATCGGGAGCCGCCTGAAGTACCAGGAGAGGGGCCAGACCGCCTCGCCCGAGATCGCCGCCACGGTCCCCTCGGCCGACTTCGCGGCCTTCTCGACGTCCCGGACGACGGCCATCATCTCGGGGCTCGTCTGGGTGAAGACGACCGACTCGGCCCGCGGGTGCGAGGGGGAGAGGAGCGGGTTCCAGAACGAGAGCGAGAGCGCCGAGACGAACGTCGCCGCGAAGACCGGGACGCCGACGAGGAGGGCACGGGTTCGCGAAACCGCGAGAGCGGCCCACGCGGCGCCCGCGAGGGGTACGAACGGGAGGACCTGGTGGACGAGGAGCCACGGCGTCTTCTCCCCGAGCCACGCGTACATCGCGACGGAGGAGACGGCGAGCGTCGCGGTGAACCGCTCCGCCGCGCCGAAGCGCCGCCAGCGGAGGGCGACGAAGGCCAGCGCGGGAAGGACGATCGCGAACTCGTACTGGAGGATCCGCGGCAGGTAGTAGGTCTTCGGCCCGCCGACGCGCTCGACCTTGTGCTGGCCCCACCAGTAGGAGATCGCCTCGAAGACCGGGTTCCCCGAACCGGGGTGGACGAGGAAGAGGGTGTACGCCAGCTCGGAGAGCGTGAAGAAGAGGAAGAGCGCGCCCAGGATCGCCGCGCCGTGGCGCTCGAGGACGTCGAGGAACGCGCGCGCCTTCGCGAAGGCGGCGACGCCCCGCCCGGGCTCCCAGGCGGCCGCGAGGACGGACGGCGCCATGAGCGCCCCGAGGACGTAGAAGTTCTCCTTCGAGGCGAACGCGACGGCGCCCCAGACGGCGGCGAGCCCGAGGTCCGCGACCCGGCGCGTCCTCCACCACCGGTCGAGCCAGAGGAAGAGGCCGAACGTCCCGAGGAGGCTCCAGACGTCCTCCCGGCAGAAACGGGTGTAGTAGAGGAGGTTCGGCGAGAGGGCGAGGAGGACGCCCGAGGCGAAGGCCGCGCGGCGCCCGAAGCGGGCGCGCAGGAGCATCGCCATCGCGACGAGGCCGACGCCGCCGAGGGCCGCCGGGAGGCGCGCCGAGAAGTCCGAGTCGCCGAGGAGGCGGAACGACGCCGCCACCATGTAGTACTGGACGGGCCCGTGGTAGACGGGGTCGTACTCGTAGGCGCCCTGGTACGCGAGCTGGTACGTGAACCAGCCGTGGATCGACTCGTCGTGGTGGAAGGCGCGCGAGCCGAGGTCCCAGACGCGCAGGAGGAGGGCGAGGAGGAGGAGGGCGCCCCAGGCCCACTTCTCGCGCCGTCCCCAGGCGGGGCCGTCGGACCTCACGGCACCACCTCCCACACCTCGGTCCCCTGCGACTCGAAGACCCGCCGGAGCCCGCCCCGCGCGCGGAACGCCGCCGCGCCGTGCTCCTTCCGCTCGAGCTCTCCGACGACGACGTAGCGCGCTCCGCGCCGCGCGAGGGTCTCGAGGACCGCCGAGGGGCTGGACGAGCGGTAGACGGTCTCGACGTCCTTCCTGCGGGCCTCGATCTCCTCCGCGGCCGCCCCGCCGCGCCAGAGGCCTTCGTGGTTCGTCCAGCCGAGGAGGATCGGGCGGCCGGTGGCGCTCCCGATCCGACCGTGGTCCGAGTAGGCGCCGCCCACGGCCTCGACGATCCGCGCGCCGGGCGGCGTGTTCTCTCGGATCCACTCCACCGCGTCCCGGTCGCCCGGCGCCTCGGCCCTCATCCAGGCGAGGCCGTCGAGGGCCGTCCTCGGGGCGCGCACCCTCTGGACGAGGAGGCTCGCCGGGTGCGCGAGAAGGGCGAGGCTTGCGACGGCCATCGCGCCCCGGACGAGGAGGCGCGCCCGCCGCGTCGCCTGCGCGAGCGGCGCGAGGAGCGCCACGGCCGGGGCGAGGAGCGCCGCCGCCGCCGCGTAGCACTTGAAGACCGTGTTCATCCGGTGGAGCGCTTCGCCGTACGGGTCCCTCACGGCGATCAGCTCGGGGACGAGAAGGAGCGTCACGGCGGCTCCCGCGAGGAGGGACCCTGCGCGGAGCGCCCCGGTGAGCCGGGGAAACACCCGGAGGACGGCGAGGAGGAACGCCGCGCCGAGCCCGAGGACCGGCCGCTTCGTCACGATCGAGAGGAAGAGCCCGAGGGCCGGGAAGGCGTTCGCAAGGAGGAACGACTCCTCGGCGTCGTCCTGCGACCGGAGGAGCGCCACCCCGATGGCGAGCGCGGGAACGAGAAGGAGCCCGCCGAGGTGCAGGAAGGCCTCCGGGCTCGTCGTCCGGCCGGTCACGCCCCGGAGCCCGAGGAACTCCGGGTGCGCCGCGAGGGCGAACGGGAGGAGGACGGGGAGAGACACGGCGGCCGTCGAGAGGCTCCGGAGGAAGGCCGGGAGGAGCTCCCGCGTCACGAGCGTCCCGGCCGCGAGGAGAAGGAGCGCCGCCGGGAGGTCCCACGGGTTCGCGGAGAGGAGCGCCCCGAGGAGAACCGCGTCGAGGAGGAGCCCGGGACCGGTCGCGAACCGCCCCGCGACGGCCGCGAAGAAGAGGAGGAGCGGCAGCGCCACCGCGTGCGGGTGGAGGTCGCCCAGCCAGAGCGTGAAGAGGGGCCACTCCGTGATCGTGTCGGCGACGCGGCGCGACGAGGCCCAGACGTCGACGGACGCGAGGGAGCCGCCCGCGAGGAGCTGTCGCGCGCCGTCGAACGTCCCCGCGAAGGCGAGGAGGAGGGCCGCGCTGACGGCGGAGCCGCGCCCGCCCCCCCGCAGCCTCACGACGCCGAACGCCGCCCCGCCCGCGAGCGCGGCGACGAGCGCGGCGACGAGGTTGTAGGCGTACCCCGGCGGCACGGAGGCGAGGCGGAACGGGAGAGCGAGGAGATACGTCCCGAAGTGGTAGTAGGGAAACGCCCACCCGGCGAACCAGGGGTCCTCGAGCGGGAGCCCGGGAGTCGCGAGCAGCCCCGAGAGAACCGCCAGGTCCATCGGCTTCTCGGTCTGCCGCGCGTCGGGCCAGCCGAGCCGGAGCCAGAGGAAGGCGCCGAAGAGGAGCACGACGAGGACGGCCGGCGCGAGGGCCCGGCGGGAGCGCAGGGCCCCGAGCTCGCGGCCGAGGAGCACGAGGGCGGCGACGGCGGCCGCTCCTCCGAGCCCGAGAACCGCCGCGAACGGAACCCGCCCGAGGGCCGTCGGGAGCCAGCCCGGGAGGCCGAGGAGAAGGAGGCCCGCGGGAAGGCCGAGCGCGATCGCCCCGTCGCTCACACCCTGCGGGTCGCCGTCCCCGCGGCCGACGCGAAGGAGGACGGCCGTTCCGGCCGCCCAGAGTCCGGCGAGGAGGACGGCCAGGAGGATCGCGGAGACGATGCTCACGAAGCCGGGAGACGGTAGCACAGCGGAACGCGACACCCGGCCTTCGCGCGGGTTTCGCCGGAGGCCTCTCCGCTCCACAATCGGGAAGTGACCGGACCCTC
>CALMDF010000466.1 GCA_937864895.1 uncultured Holophagales bacterium
TTCTCCGCGGCCGGTGCGGGCGGCTCCTCGGCGGCGCCGGGAACGGCGAGGGAGAGAACGACCAGGGGAGCGGTCATCCAAAAGGCGCTTCTCATGCGGCCTCCTCTCAGGCGGGTGCCCTGCTTCAGCGTTTGGTGAGGCGAAGTCTCTCACGGGGCCTTCCGGCCGAGGGACTCGGGGGATACCCTCTCGCCGTGCCGCCCGGCCCCGGCGCGCGCCGCGCCATCCTCGTCTCCACGGTCTCGGTTCTCGCGGGAGGGGGAGCTGCCCTCGCGGGGAGCCTCGTCCTGCGCGTGCTCATGGCGCGTGCACTCCCGCCGGACGCCCTGGGCCTCGTCCTCCTCGCCATCGCCGTCGTGACCCCCATCGGTTCGATCGCGGGGCTCGGCATGAACCCCGCGATCGCCCAGGGCGTCGCCGAACGGCTCGCGCGGGGCGACGAGGACGGCGCCCGGTCCATCGCCCGGCGCGGCCTGCTCCTGGCCTTCGGTTCCGGCGCGGCCGTGGCGCTCCTCCTCGCGCTCCTCGTCCGCCCCCTCGCGCGGCTCCTCGACCAGCCCGGCCTCGACCGGGTCCTCCTGCCGCTCGCTCCCGTCGCCCTCGGCCTCGCCGCCGGCGTCGCCGCGCTCGGCATCTCGCGCGGGTTCGGCGACTCTCTCGGGCGCTCGCTCGTCCGGGACACCGGCGGCGGCCTCCTGCGCGTCCTGGGCGTCGGGGCCGTCCTCCTCGCGGGGTCCCCGACGTCGTTCCGGGTCGCCGCGGGCTTCGCGGCGGGCTCGGTGACCGCCGAGCTCCTCTTCGCCGGCTACGTCGCGGCGAAGGGGTGGCTCTCGCCGGCGGCGCGCGTTCCCACCGGCCCGCTGATGCCGGCCCTTAGACCCCACGCGGCCACCGAGGTCCTGTCGCAGTCCGCTCTCTGGCTGGACGTCGTCGTCCTCGGCGCCCTCGCGTCCCCGGCGGTCGTCGGGCTCTACGGAATCGCGAGGGGGCTCACGCGGGTCCTCGACCTCGTCCGGCACGCGTCCTCGCACGGCTACCTGCCCGCGGCGTCCACCGCGTTCGCCAGGGGTGAGGGGGCCCGGATTCCGGCTCTCCACGTCTCGACCCGGCGATTCGCCTTCGCTCTCGTCTGGCCCGTCCTCGCGACCTGCCTCCTCGCGCCCGGCCCCCTCCTCGGCCTCCTCTTCGGCCCGACGTACGAGGCCGCCGCCCCGGCGCTGCGGCTCCTCGCCCTCGCGAGCTTCGTGTCGTCGTTCTTCGACTACCTCGATCTCGTCCTCGTGGCCGAGCGGCGCCCCGGGGACGTCCTCGGGGCGGGAGTCGCCGGGGTCGTGTCGCTCGCAGCTCTCCTCGCGGCTCTCGTCCCCCTCTACGGTGGCGAGGGAGCCGCCCTCGCCCTCCTCGGCTCCTCGGTCCTGCGCGGCCTCCTTCTCCACCTCTTCTGCTTCCGTTCGCGTCCGTTCCGGCCCTTCCTCCCCGCGATCGCCGGGCCGGCGATCCTCGCGGCGGCCTCCCTGGCCGCCGGGGCCATCCTCCTCCAGGCCCTCCGGCCGGAGCCGCCCGCCGCGCTCGTCCTCGCCGCCGGGGCGGGCGCCGCCGCGTCGGCGGTGGCCCTCCTCTGGTTCTTCAGGGAGCGGGGGACCGGCGTGGGATCCTCCCCACCGTGAGCAGCGGCCCCGAGGTCTCCGTCGTCGTCCCCGTCTACCTCTCCGAGGCGACGCTCCCCGGTTTTCTCGACGCGCTCGCGCGGCAGACGTTCCGGGACTTCGAGACGATCCTCGTCGACAGCGGGCCCACCGACGCCTGCGAGCGGATCGTGGCCGGGCGCGCCGAGGCGATCGCCTACGTCCGTCCCGGCGGCCGCCTCCTGCCCCAGGCCGCCAGGAATGCCGGGGCCGAGCGGGCCCGGGGAACGCTGCTCGTCCACACCGACCCCGACGTCTACGCCGCTCCCGACTGGCTCGAGAGGCTCGTCGCCGCGCACCGCGAGACCGGCCACGTCGTCGTCGGGGCACTCGCCTGTCACGGGCGGCGCTGGATGGACCTCGGCATCCACCTCTGCAAGTTCAGCAAGTGGCTTCCCGCCGGCGGACGGCGTCCCGTGGACATGGGTCCGACCGCCAACGTCCTCCTCCCGCGAAGCCTCTTCGAGGAGGTGGGGCGCTTCCACGGCGACATGCTCATGGGGGACGCCACGCTCAGCCGGGACCTCGTCGCCGTCGGCGCAACGCTCCTCTTCGAGCCGCGGGCCGTCGTCGACCACCACCACATCGAGACCCTCCGCTCGTTCCTCCGGGAGCGCTGGCGGCGGGGGATCCTCTTCGGAAGCCTGCGAGGCGGCTGGATGAGGGAGAGAAAAGCCGCGCTCCTCGTGCTCCTCCTCGCGAGCGTCGCTCCGGTCCGGATCGCTTCGAACCTCGCGCACTGCGCAACCCACGCGGCCCGCTCGGGCGGCCTCGGGACCTTCGTCGCGACTCTTCCCGTCGTCGCGCTCGGTTTCACCGCCTCGATCCTGGGTGAGGCGAAGGGCTACGCCGAGGTCCTCTTCGGGCCCTCCCGCGGCTCCGACAGCTCGTAGACGGTGAAACGCGCCTCGGCGTCGAGAGGGCCGAAGACGAGCCCGAGCGCCTGCCCCCAGGCCGCGCGGAGCTGGACGGCGTAGACGAACGGGGCGTTCCGCAGGAGGAGACGGGCCCGGGCGGGCTGCCTGCGGCGGCACCGCCCGAGGGCGAGGAGAATCGAATAGAGGGGGATGAGCGGCGTCGCGACGACGTAGAAGGCGCGACGGGCGAGGCCCCAGCCCTGCTCGGCGGCCCGCAGCGGCCCGTAGATCCGGTAGAAGAGCTCGACGCCACGGCCGATGCTCCCCAGCGTCGTCTCGTTCAGGTGCTCCATCACGGCGCCGGGCGCGAGGACGAAGCGCCGCCCCTCGCGGAGCATCCGCTCGTGGAGGACGAGGTCGCACGCGAGAAGCCGGGGCAGGTCGTCTCCGAACGCGCGGAGCGCCTCCGTCCGGAAGCTCGCGTTGTGCCCGGGGAGAAGCCTCGTGTCTCCCCCGGGAAGCGGCGGCTCGAAGAGGCCGTAGCTCAGGGAGCCGATGACGTCGGACTTCCCGACGCCGGGGTTGGCACCGACGACGGCCCACCCCGTCGCCGCGACGCCCGGGTCCCGGAAGGCCGCGAGGACCGCGCCGGCCCAGCCCGGGCGGACGCGCGTGTGCTCTTCCAGGAAGGCGACGAGCGGGGCCCGGGCGTCGGCAACGGCCCGGGCCCGTGCAGCGGAGTAGGTCGTGCCCGGCGGGAGGCGAAGGACGCGGACGGAAGGAGCCTCCGAGCCCGGGACCGGCGGGGCCCCTTCCGGCTCGAGGTCGACGAGGAGGACCTCGAGCCTCTCCCGAAGCCCCTGGGCGGCGAGGGACGCGAGGCACGGACCGGCCCGCCCCCTGAGGGGCCCGACCAAGACGACGACGGACAGCTCCGGCGGCACGTCAGAACCCCAGCCGCTCGAACGCCGCTCCCCCCGCGTAGACGAGGAGGAGGGCGAGCGCGGTGAAGTAGAGAACGGTCACGACGAGCGCGAAGAACGCCGCGACGAGCATGAAGCCGTCCTCTTCCAGCTCGCCGAGGGCGACGGAGACGACGGCGAGGGCCGGGAGCGCGTTGTTGAACGGGATCCCGGCCAGGGGGAGCGAGATGAGGAGGCCGGCGGCCGCGATCATCAGGCCGCCCGCGCGGCGCCCCCTGTCCCCGGACACCCACGCCTGCATCCTCGGCCGCGTGAACCTGCGGAAGAAGCCGAGGACCTTCGTGGCGACCGTGAAGAGCCTCCGCCAGACGGCCGGCCCCGGAGCCCACCCGGCCACCTTCGCCGGGAGCCAGGGGGAGGGCCGCCCCCGGGCCATCTGCCACCCCAGGACGGCGAGCGAGAGGCCGAGGGCCGTCGCTATGGGGCCGAGGACGACCGGCTGGAGGAACGGGAGAGCCTGGAGGACGCAGACGAAAACGAAGCCCGACTCCTTGAAGCTCGCGAACGCCTCGCCGAGCGTCAGCGGACGCGTTTCGGCCGTCTCGCGGCAGGCCGCGAACGCGGCCATCAGCTCTTCGTACCGCCCCATCTCCACTCCAACGAGCGCTCCGGCCCGCCCGGTCCCGCCCCCCTCGCCGCCACGGAAGATAATTCCCTCTGCTGCCGCGGCTGAAGCCTGGCGGCCAAGAGGGTCTCATGGCCAAGGGTGGAAAAGGTCTCCTCGTTCTCGTCGCCGCCATCGTCGTCCTCGGCACCGTCCTCGTCGGCGCCGGAGTCCTCGTCAGCGGCCTGGGGAAGCCGTCGGTCCCGAAGAGGGCGATCCTCGAGGTGGACCTCGAGCGGGGAATTCCCGAGACGCCCCCGGACGACCCGTTCGCCGTCTTCGGCGGGGAGCGGCCCCTCACCCTGCGCGACGTCGTCGACGCGCTCGAGAAGGCGGGGGACGACCCGCACGTCGTCGGCCTCGTCGCCCGGCTCGGCGCCGCGCCGATCGGCGTCGCCGAGATCCAGGAGATCCGCGACGCCGTGAAGGCCTTCCGGGAGAAGAAGAAGTTCGCGGTGGCCTACTCGGAGACGTTCGGCGAGTTCGGCCCCGGGAACGGGGCGTACTACCTCGCGACCGCCTTCGACGAGATCTGGCTCCAGCCCTCGGGCGACCTCGGCCTGAACGGCCTCGTGGCCGAGAGCGCCTTCCTCCGGGGCACGCTCGACAAGCTCGGCGTCAAGCCCGAGTTCGGCCAGCGCCACGAGTTCAAGAACGCGATGAACACGTTCACGGAGACGAAGTTCACCGACGCCCACCGCGAGGCGACGAAGGCCCTGCTCGAGTCCCTCTACGCGCAGATGGTGAAGGGGATCGCCGAGGGCCGGAAGATGACGGAGGCCGAGGTCCGCGGCCTCGTCGACAGCGGCCCCTTCCTGGGTCCCGAGGCGCTCGAGGCGAAGCTCGTCGACGGCCTCGCCTACCGCGACGAGGTCCGCGCGAAGCTCGAGGCGAAGGGGGGAGCCGGAGCGAGGTTCTTCGGCCTCCAGGCCTACCTGAAGAAGGAGGGACGCCCGCACGCCTCCGGGAAGAGGACGATCGCCCTCGTCTACGGCGTCGGCGGCGTCGCGCGCGGCAGGAGCGGCGGCAACCCGCTCACGGGCGGGCAGACGATGGGGTCGGAGACCGTGGCGAAGGCGATCCGGACGGCCGTCGAGGACGACGACGTCGCGGCGATCCTCTTCCGCGTCTCGAGCCCCGGCGGGTCCGCCGTCGCCTCCGACACGATCTGGCGAGAGGTCGTCCTCGCGAAGAAGGCGGGCAAGCCCGTCGTCGTCTCGATGGGCGACGTGGCGGCCTCGGGCGGCTACTGGGTGTCGATGCACGCCGACAGGATCGTCGCCCAGCCCGGGACGATCACCGGCTCCATCGGTGTCCTGGCCGGGAAGATGGTGACGCCGGCCATGTGGGAAAAGGTCGGCCTCACGTTCGACCAGGTCGAGGTCGGCGCGAACGCGAACATGTGGAACGCCTCGCGGAGCTTCTCCCCCGCCGAGTGGGCGCGGTTCAACGCGTGGCTCGACCGGATCTACGACGACTTCACGTCGAGGGTCGCCGAGGGGCGGAAGCTCCCGAAGGAGAGGGTCCTCGAGATCGCGAAGGGGCGCGTCTGGAGCGGGGAGGACGCGAAGGCGATCGGCCTCGTCGACGAGCTGGGGGGCTACGCGACGGCGCTGAAGCTCGCGAAGGAGGCCGCGAAGATCCCGGCCTCGGAGAAGGTGAAGGTCACCGTCTTCCCGCGGGAGCGGACCCCCTTCGAGAAGCTCGCCGCGAAGCTCTCCGGCGAGGAGGAGGACGAGAGCTCCTTCACCGCGCTCGCGGGGCTCCTCGAGCCCCTCAGGCCGGTTCTCAGGCAGATCGAGGCCGAGAGGCGGGGAGTCCTGACGGCGCCGCCCCTGACGATCCGGTAGGAGGCGCCCCGCCCTACTCGATGCTCCCGCCGGAGCCCGCCTCGGCGATCCGGCGGCGCGCGTCGAGGCGCCAGTCGAGGCGGCCCCGAGCCTGCGAGGCGAGCCTGCCGTCGGGGCCGAAGAACATCGTCTCGAGCGGGCGGCGGTTGTTGAACCTGAGCGTCGTCTTCCCTTCCGGGTCGAGCGTGAGCGAGGCGGGGACGGGCGGGACGAGGCCGTTGCTGGCGAGCCAGGCGTCGAGGGCTTCGAAGGAGTCCGCCTTCACGAGGACGACGAACTCGGAGCCCGCGTCCTCCCGGAGCGTCTCCTGGAAGGTGAAGAGCTCGCGCAGCTCCTCGGCGGCCTCGCCGTCCCCGGGGTCGACGAAGTGGACGACGAGGACCTTTCCGGGCGCGCCGACGAGGTTCCTCGTCTTCCCGTCCCGAAGCCGCACCTCGAGGAATCCTCCCGCGTCGAGGTTCATGATCCCGTGGTCGTGGTCGGCGTGGGTCGCCGGGACGAGGGCCGACCGAAACGCGAGGAAGGCCGCCGCGACGGCCCCGACGAGTACCACGGACAGGACGAGACGGCGCTTGGAAGGAGTCACGGCGAGGATTGTACGGAGGGACCGCCCGGCCCGCCCACGGCGCTCTCGACCTCGACGGAGTAGCGGGCGTAGCCCGAGAACTCGAACCGGAAGGCGCTGTCGAGCCTGAAGAGGACGGCCGTCTTCCCCCTGACCTTCAGCTCGACGACGCACGGAAGCCACGCCCCCTCCGAGACCTGCCGGGCCCGGTAGGAAATCGCCGCCCCCTTCACGTTGACGGCGATCCCGAGCCCCACCCTCACCGGCCGGACGAGGCGCGCCTCGACGGAAACGACCTGCAGGTCCGTGGCGTCCACGACGACGCGCCCGGCGAGGGCGTTCAGGGCCCGGTCGCCGAGCGTCGCGGCCGGCAGGCCCTCCTTCGGCGCGAACTCGAGGGCGTAGGCGGGCCTCCCTTCCACGTTCGTCTCCTCGACCAGCCCGTAGGAGAAGCGGTCGATCAGGTCCGAGAGGCGGCGCGCCCCGACGAGCGGGTCCTCCTCGGAACCCCCGGTGGCCTCGACCCGCGCGGCGCGCGCCTCGGCCTCCCTCTCCTCGCGGTCCCGGCGCCGCTTCGCCTCGGCCTCCGCGTCCTCCCGCTTCTCCGCCTCCGTCGCGGGGCGGCCGTCCACCTCGACGAGCTCCCGCGTCGCCCGGCCCGGCTCGTCCCCCGAGAAATACTGGTAGCGGCGCCGCGTCACCGCCTTCGGCCGCCCGTCCTTCCCGTAGTCGGTCCGGACCTCGACCTGGTCGAAGGTCGAGGCCGTCACGGCGAGGTCCGCACGGCGCTGCGCGCGCGCCACGGCCCGGATCAGCTCCTCGGCGGAGAAGGGGGCGCGGGGGCTCGCCGCCGCCAGCGGTGCGGCCCGGGAGAGGCCCCCCACGGCGAGGAGGGCGGCGAGGCCGAAGCCCGGGAGAAAGCGGAAACCACGCCGGGTCACGCCCCGGACGTTACGATGACCGCATGTCGAATGCACCAAAGTCCGCCGTCGAGCTCGCCATGGAACGCCTCCGCGCCGCCGACCGCGAGGCGGGCATCGAGGAGACGACCCTCAGCGACGTCCAGAAGGCCGCCATCGCCGAGGCGCGCACGGTCGCCGCCTCCCGGCTCGCCGAGAGGGAGATTCTCTTCAAGGACGCCCTGAAGAGCGTCTTCGACCCCGCCGCCCGCGAGAAGGCCGAGGAGGAGTACCAGGTCGACCGCTCGCGCATCGAGTCAGACCGCGATCGGGCGATCGAACGAATCCGCCGCGGGGAGAAGTGACGGAAGAACCTCCGTGAAGATCGTCGTCACCGGCGGGACCGGGTTCCTCGGACGCAGGCTCGTCGCCGCCCTCCTCGGCAGGGGCCGGGAGGTCTCGGTCGTGACGCGCGACCCCTCCCGGGCCCGGGTCCCCGCCGGCGCCCGGGCGATCTCGTGGAGCGACCTGCCCCGCGCCGTCGACGGCGCGGGCGCCGTCGTCAATCTCGCCGGCGAGACGATCGCCCAGAGGTGGACCGCCGCGGCGAAGGACCGGATCGTCGGGAGCCGGGCCGAGGCGGCGGAGAGGGTCGGGACGGCCCTCCGGACCGCGAAGGCCCGGCCGGCCGTCCTCCTGAACGCCTCGGCCGTCGGCTTCTACGGAAACCGGGACGACGAGGAGCTGACCGAAGCGAGCGGCGCCGGGACGGGCTTCCTCGCCGAGACCACGATCGCCTGGGAAGAGGCCGCGCGCCGCGCGACCCCCGACGGGGTCCGGCTCGTCCTGGCGCGGACCGGGATCGTCCTCGGCGAGGAGGGGGGCGCGCTCGCGAAGATGCTCCTCCCCTTCCGCCTCGGCGCCGGCGGGCCGCTCGGGAGCGGCAGGCAGTGGATGCCCTGGATCCACCGGGACGACCTCGTGGCCCTCTTCCTCGCGGCACTCGAGGACCCGCGGTACGAGGGCGCGGTGAACGCCGTCTCCCCCGCGCCGGTCACGATGAGGGAGTTCGCCGCGACCCTCGGGCGGGTCCTCCGCCGGCCCGCGTTCGCCCCGGCGCCGGCTTTCGCGATCCGGGCGGCGATGGGCGAGATGGCGGCGCTCGTCCTGGACGGGCAGAAGGCCCTTCCCGCCAGGGCCGCCTCCCTCGGGTTCCGCTTCCGCTTCGGGAACCTCGAGGCCGCCCTCCGGGACCTCCTGGACCGCCCCTCGGCCGCCTGATCGCGCGCCTCCCGGGCTGCCCTCCGGGCCGCTCCCGCGCGTAGACTCCCCCGATGGCGCCTCTCCTCGGCAAGTCCCTCCCGCGCGTCGACGGCCCCGCCAAGGTGGCCGGCTCGGCCCGTTACGTCGACGACCTCGTCCTCCCCGGGATGATCCACGGCGCGACCGTTCGCAGCGACGTCGCCCGCGGCCGCCTCCTCGGCGTCGACCTCGACCCCGCGTTCGACTGGAGCGGGATCACGGTCGTCACCGCCGACGACGTCCCGGTCAACGCCGTCCCCGTCATCGAGACCGACCAGCCGGTCCTCGCGAAGGACGAGATCCGCCACGCCTACGAGCCGGTCGCCCTGCTCGCCTGCGAGGACCGGCTCCGCCTCGAGAAGGCCCTCCGGCACGTCACGCTCCGGGTCGAGCCGCTCCCGCCCGTCCTCACGATCGACGAGGCCCTCGCGGCCCGCGTCGTCATCCGCCCTCCCGACAACGTCTTCAAGCGCTACCGGATCACGAAGGGGCGCGGCGCGAGCGGAGTCGAGGCGTGCGAGGTCGTCGTCCGGGGCGTCTACGAGACGGGCGCGCAGGAGCACGTCTACATCGAGCCGAACGGGATGATCGCCTACTGGGACGAGGAGGGCGCCCACGTCGAGGGGTCGCTCCAGTGCCCCTACTACGTCCAGAAGGGGATCAAGGGGGTCTTCGGCCTCCCCGACGACGGCGTCGACGTGACGCAGGCCGTCACGGGCGGCGGCTTCGGCGGAAAGGAGGAGTACCCGACGCTCGTCGCCCTCCACGCCCTCCTCCTCGCGAAGAAGTCGGGCCGCCCGGTGAAGCTCGTCTACGGCCGGCAGGAGGACGTCGAGGCCTCGACGAAGCGGCACCCCTCGCGCGTCGAGATCGCGACCGGGTGCGACCGGGACGGGACCCTCCGAGCCGTCTCGATCCGCGTCCTCTTCGACGGCGGGGCGTACGTCACGCTCACGCCCGTCGTCCTCTCGCGCGGCGCGCTCCACGCCTGCGGCGCCTACCGCTGGGAGGACGT
>CALMDF010000467.1 GCA_937864895.1 uncultured Holophagales bacterium
AGCCTGCGCGGATCTCGTCGCGGCGGGCCTTGCGGAATGGGCGGGGGCCGCGCCGTCACGCGCGAGGTCGCCCCGAACGTCGCCCCCGAGTCGACGCGCCTCGGGCTGATGCTCCCCTCGACGCCCCTCCACCACCTCCTCCTCGAGGCCGTGGACGCGCCGCTCGTCGCCACGAGCGGCAACCTCTCCGACGAGCCGATCGCGATCGACGAGCGAGAGGCCGTCGCCCGCCTAGCCGGCATCGCGGAGCTCTTCCTCGTCCACGACCGCCCGGTCGAGAGGCACGCCGACGACAGCGTCGGCTGGCTCCACGGCGAGGAGCTGCAGCTCCTCCGGAGGGCGCGCGGCTTCGCGCCCCTGCCCGTCCCGGTCGCCGTGAGGCTCCCGCCGCTTCTCGCCGTCGGGGCGCACCTGAAGAACGTCGTCGGCCTCGGGCGCGGGAGCGAGGTCGTCCTCTCGCAGCACGTCGGCGACCTCGAGACACCCGAGGCGCTCGCCGCGTTCGAGCGCGTCGTCGCCGACCTCCTCCGCCTCTGGGAGGCCGAGCCGGTCGCGATCGCGCACGACCTCCACCCCGACTACCTCTCGACGCGCTGGGCGCGACGCGCCGCGGCGGGGGACGAGTCGGAGGGCGCGCTTCCCCCGGCCCTCCTTCGCGCCGCCGGCGAGGGGCGGCTGCGGCTCGTTCCCGTCCAGCACCACCACGCGCACCTCGCCTCGTGCCTCGCCGAGAACGAGGCCGACGGGCCCGCCCTCGGCGTGACGTGGGACGGCACCGGCTACGGGACCGACGGCACGGTCTGGGGCGGGGAGTTCCTCCTCGGCGACGCCGGGGGCTTCACCCGCGTCGCCCACCTCCGTCCCTTCCGCCTCCCCGGCGGCGACGCCGCCGTGAAGGAGCCCCGCCGTCCGGCGCTCGCGCTTCTCCTCGAGCTCTTCGGCGAGGGCGTCCTCGACCGGAACGACCTCGTTCCCGTCGCGTCGTTCTCCCCGACAGAGCGCGCGCTCCTCGCGCGAATGCTCGCGACCGGCACGCGAAGCCCGGTGACGACGAGCGCGGGACGCCTCTTCGACGCCGTCGCGGCGCTCCTCGGCCTCCACCCGAAGGCCGGCTTCGAGGGGCAGGCCGCGATGGCCCTCGAGGCCCTCGCCCACCCGGCGGAGCGGGGCGCCTACCCCTTTCCGCTCGTTCTCCCGGAGACGCCCGGCGCCCCCGCGCTCCTCGACTGGGGCCCGCTCCTCCTCGCCCTCCTCGAGGACGGCGCGCGAGGGGCCGACGCCGCCCTCCGTGCGGCCCGCTTCCACAACGCCCTCGTAGAGGGCATCGCCGCCGTCGCCCGCCACGCGGGCTCGCCCCGCGTCGCCCTCTCCGGAGGCTGCTTCCAGAACCGGGTCCTCGTCGAGCGGACCCGCGAGCGGCTCGCCGCCGAGGGCTTCGAGGTCCTCACCCACCGCCTCGTCCCGCCGAACGACGGGGGCATCGCCCTCGGGCAGGTCATGGTGGCCGCCGCGACGATCGCGGCCGGGGCCTGACGACCCCGCGCGGCGGGCGGCGGCGAGACTGGCCGTCCGCCCCGGCCCGCACGAAACAATACACGATTGCACGCCTGACCCCGAACCTGGGATCCCCGCCTCCCGGAACGGGTGTATTTTTCGCGGTAGTCGGGACTTCGGGCGAATTCGGCGGCGGAGAAGGAGGTCTGGAGCGATGACTCCCGCCGAGGCCGCACACGTTCGCGACGTTCTGACGTTCTTCTATCCCAGCACCGTGGTCCAGCGGGTCACCGACAAGCTGGGCGATCTCGGCGCCGAGATGCTGTACGAGGCCGTCAAGGGCTCCAAGCTGATGGACCTCGTCCCCCGCCCCGCCGGCATCAAGCCCGGTCTCGGCTGGCTGGTCTCCCAGGCGGTCCAGCTCTTCTGGCGGAACGTGGGCAAGCAGCGGATCTACGTGTCCGTGCGCGACGTGGTCGCCGGGCGCTACAGGGCCGCCTTCATCGTGGCCTGCGCCGAGGCCGCCTAGGACCCAGGCCAGGGGGTCGAGAGCCGCTGGGTCAAGCCACGGGGTCTTGATTTTCTATTTCAGGGCCCCGGGGTCAGGTCTTGATTTTCTATTCTAGCTCGGCGGCGCGGTCCGGGCCTGGTACTCCGCGGCCCTTGCCGGCTTGCCCCACGCCGTGTAGAGGTTGACGAACGCCTTGAGCGTCCACTGCGTCATCCCGCCTTCCTCGCCGCCCGTCTTCACGAGGACGTCGAGCGCGCGGCGCAGCGTGGCCTCGGACTCGTCGAACTTGCCCCGCTTGCGCAACACGTCTCCCATGCACGCGAGCGCGAGGCCGACGTCGGCGTGCTCGGGCCCGAGTTTCTTGCCCAGGCGCTCCACCGCCTCCCGATAGGTGCGCTCGGCGGCCTCGTCGTTGCCGGCCTTCATGTAGACGAACGCCGTGTTCGTCAGGGTCCTCGCCACGGGCTCGGAGTCGTCCCCGAGCGCCTTGCGCCGCGCCGCGAGCACCTCCTCGAGGATGCGCGCGGTGTCGTCCAGGCGTCCGTTTCGCAGGTAGACGCCCCCGAGGTTCTCGCGAATGCTCGCGACCTCGGGGTGCTCCCCGCCGAGGAGCGCGGTCGACATCTCCAGAGCCTCCACGTAGCTCTTCTCGGCCCCCGCGAAGTCCTCCGTCAGCACCTGCGCGGTGGCGAGGTCGTTGAGGGCGCTCGCGATTTCCGGGTGCGCCCCCGGGTACTGCGCCCGAAGGAGGACGAGGCGCTCCCGCGCATTCGCCTCCGCCGTCTTTCCGTCCCTCTCCTCGGTCGCGATGGCCCCCAGGTTCCGGAGCGCGTCCGTCTCGACCTTCGCGGGCTCGAGGCCCCGGCTCGCCTCTCCCTTCGCGCCGCCGTACGCCCGCGCGATCTCCAGCATCTCCTCGGCGAGCGCCCGGGCTTCCGGGAGCCTCCCCTTTCGCCGGAGGGCGGTCGAGAGGTCGCCGAGAGCGGCTGCCGCTTCGAGGCTCTTCGCTCCGTGGACCTCGCGCGTGATCTCGACGGCCTGGCGCCCGTTCGCCTCGGACTCGTCGAACTTCCGCCACGCCTCGTAGAGGCCGGAAAGGGCGCCGTACGAGGCCGCGGCTTCGGCGCTCCGCGGGCCGGCGGCCGCCACGCGCAGGCCGAGCGACGCCTCGAGCGCCTTCTCGGACTCGGGGAACTCGGCGAGGTTCGAGAGCGTGGTGCCGATCGTCTGGAGCACCTCGGCCTGGACGAGGGGCTGGGCCCGGAACGCCGTCTCCGCCTTCGTGCGCGCCTGCCTGAGCGCGTCGAGCAGCGTGACGCCCCTCGAGCCCTTTCCCCACGGGTCGGCCGCGCCCAGCGCATCCTGGAGGAAGGCGTTGATCGCGCTCGTCTTTGCCGCCTCGACCGTGGCGCGATCGCGCTCCATCCTCACGCGCCCGGCCTGCACGACCATCGTCGTGGCCAGGGCCGCGAGGAGCACGGCGATCGCGCCCACCGCGGCGAAGGCGCCCCTGTGCCGCGTCGCGAGCTTCCGGAGCTGGTAGAACGTGCTCGGCGGGTGCGCGAGAATCGGCCGCCGCTCGAGCCACCGCTCCACGTCCTCCGCCAGCGCCGCCGCGGTCTGGTACCGCTGGTCCGGCTCCTTCTCGAGCGCCTTCGCGACGATCGTCTGGAGGTCGGCGTCGACGGCCGTGCCCCTGGCGACGTCCCGGAGGGGCCGGGGCGGGGCCTCGCAGATCGTCTGGATGGCCTGCACGAGGGAGCCCGTCTGCGTGTCGTAGGGCTTCCGTCCGGTCAGCAGCTCGTAGGGGACGACGCCGAGCGAGTAGACGTCCGACCGGAAGTCGATGTCGCGGCTGTCGCCCCGCGTCTGCTCCGGGCTCATGTACGGCAGCGTTCCCCAGATCTTCCCGAGCTCCGTCATCACCGTCCCGACGGCGACGTCCGTGTCGGTGATGCGCGCGAGGCCGAAGTCGAGGACCTTCACGTCGCCCGCCTCCGACACGACGATGTTCGACGGCTTCAGGTCCCGGTGGATGACCCCGCGCTGGTGGGCGTGGCTCACCGCCCGGCAGACGGTCTCGAAGAGCCGCATCCGCTCCCGGAGCGCCTCGATCCCGGGCCGCTCGCCGCCGAGGCGCTCCCGCGCGTACTCGCTGAGCGTCCGCCCCGAGACGAGCTCCATCGTGAAGAAGTGCTGCCCGTCCTCCGTCCGGCCCGCCTCGTAGATCGCCGCGATGTTCGGGTGGACGAGGCGCGCGAGCGTCTCGGCCTCCCGGCGGAACATTCGGAGGTAGGTCTCGTCGACGAACTGGCCGCCCCGGACGACTTTCAGGGCGACGCGCCGGCGCGGGCTCCGCTGGTCGGCCTCGTAGACGAGCCCCATCCCGCCCTCGCCCGGCTTTCCGAGAATCGGAAAACCGCCGATCTCGCGGGGGAGCTTCTCCGGTGCGACGGGCCGGGGTCCGCCGTCGCCGTCGAGGGTCAGGGCTTCGCTGTACGAGCCTTCACTCTGGTCTTCCTCGGTCACGATGGGGCCGAGCCTAACCCGGAGGGCCTTCCGGGGCGTTTTCCTCGAACGTCACGTTCAGGATGTCGAGGTCGTCGCCCCCCTCGATCCCGAGCGGCCCCTGGCAGCGCGGGCAGAGGCGGAGCCAGCTCCCCGCGGCGCGCTCGGGGACGACGCCGCAGGCGGCGCAGGTCTGCCGGGCGGGGCGGAAGTCGACGTCGAGGCGCGAGCCCGCGTCGGGCGTCCCCGCCGTCACCGCCTCCCACGCGAAGGCGAGGAGATCGGGCTCGACGGCGGCCAGCTCGCCGACGGCGAGCCGCACGACCTCGATCCGGTGGGGTCCGTGGGCGTCTACCGCCTTGCGCGCCGTCCGGTAGATCTCGGAGACGAGGGAGAGCTCGTGCATCAGGACTTTCCTCGCTTCAGCGCGGGGGGACGCGGCCCTCGTCCTCGAGCTTGCCGAGAAGGCGGAGGAGGCCGTCGAGGATGGTGAGCGGGTGGGGCGGGCAGCCGGGGACGAAGAGGTCGACGGGGACGACGGAGGCCGCGCCTCCGAGCTGCTCGGGCCGGTCGTAGTAGGGCCCCCCCGAGATCGCGCAGGCGCCGACGGCGATGACGATCTTCGGCGGCGGGACGGCGGCCCACGTCTTCCGGAGCGCGAGCTCCATGTTCCTCGTGACGGGGCCGGTGACGAGGAGCCCGTCCGCGTGCCGGGGCGAGGCGACGACCTGGATGCCGAAGCGGCCGAGGTCCCAGCCGATCGTCGAGAGGACGTTCACGTCGGCCTCGCAGGCGTTGCA
>CALMDF010000468.1 GCA_937864895.1 uncultured Holophagales bacterium
CTCCTTGACGATGGCGCCGCCGTACTCGAACGGGTTCTTCCCCTCCCACGGCATCGAGCCGTGGCACGACTTGCCGGTGACCGTGACCTCGATCTGCATGCGGCCCCGCTGGCCGCGGTAGATCCCGAGGGCGCCGCGCTTGGAGCAGCCGGTGCCGTCCGTGAGGATGACGACGTCGGGCACGATCTCCGGCCCCGCGGTCGGGAAGACCTCGCGGTTCAGGTACATCGGGCCGGCGCCGTCGTTGTCCTCCTCGCAGGCGGTGCCGTAGGAGCGGACGATCGCGCCCCTCAGCGCGCCCTCGCCCGTCAGCTCGACCAGGATCTTCGTGGCGATGGCCGCGGAGATCACGCCGCCGAGCTGGTCCGCGGAGCCGCGGCCGAAGAGGAGGTGCTCCCACTCGGACTCCGGCGGGACCCAGCCGAGCTCCTTCTTGAGGAAGTCCTTGTCGATCTTCGCCTTGTCGATCAGTCCGTCGTAGCAGTCGGCGCCGACGACCCGCTCCTTCCACTGGGCGCGGAGGGGCTTCACGGTGTCGGTGTGACCGTCGATGTAGACGACCTTCTTCTTCGCCGGGTCGATGCCGTCGTTCGGGTCCTCGACCCACCAGACGAGGTTGCCGAAGCCGTCGAAAAAGACGTCTTCAGCGTTCCTCACGGCCTTGATCTCGATGATCTTCTTCCGGAGGTACTCGAGGCGCGGGAACTCGTGGTTGGAGGTGCCGCAGAGCGGGTCGCCGCCCTGCTCGAGCGGCTTGTCCACGTAGTCGGCGGGGATGCGGATCGCCTCGGCGAGCATTTCCTTGGCGAGGGGCAGGTACTTCGCGGCGAGCTCCGCGATGCGGGCGTCGAGATTGGCGGCGACTGCGGTCAGGGGGGCGTCGAGGGTCGGCATTACATCCTCCGTATTCATCGGCTGGCGGGCTTTCGGGTTGTTTCGGTCTTCTGTTGCACACCGAGCGCCTGGGGTCGCGCAGGGGACGGCTCGTTCGACAGGCGCCTCTCGGCCAGGCGCCCGCGTTTCGGACCCGACTCTCCCGCGGCGCCGCTCAGGTCCGGAACGGCGACGTGTGCCGCCGTCCCTTGCCTTCTTCGCTGCTGCCCGCTGGTGATGAGGTCCATGTCCCCCCCTCACCTGTAAGTCTGGGCCGGAAAAACGAAGAGTCAAGAAATTTCTTATCACATAAGATAAATTTTTTACTACATTCCCTGAACCGACCCCTCGAGCTCCCCTAAAGTGTCGATGTCCTTGAAGATACCGGGATCGTCCGATTCGAATGTCTCGACCCGGGACTCCTGCGCTGCCAGGAGCGGCCTCGCTCCCTGGTCCCCCCCGAGCCGGACGAGCTCGGGGAAAAGACTCCTGGCGAAACCGACCGGATGGCCCCTCCGGCCGAGGTGCGACGGGGCGACGATCCAGGCGCCCGCCCGCAGCCTCGCGACGACCCGGGCAACCGTCCCGGGCCGCAGGAAGGGCATGTCCGCGAGCGCGACGACCCAGCCGTCCGCGTCCGGCGCGCTGGAGATCCCGAAGGCGAGGCTCGCTCCCATTCCGTCCGCCGCGCCGGGAAAGAACGCCGCGGCGAGCCCCTCCGCCTCGAGAAATCCCGCGAGCGCCACGTCTCCTTCCCGGAGGACCGCGACGCCCCGGTCGACGCCGCCCCGGAGCACGCGCGCCGAGCGAACACCGATCGGGGTGCCGTCCGGGAGCGGTGCGAGGAGCTTCCCGCCCCCGAAACGGATTCCGGCCCCCGCCGCGAGCAAGACGCCGACGATCACGGCTCCGTCACCTCGACCGCGCATCCTATCTTCCGGGCGCGCCACGAGAGAGGACCGCGGGATTTCCCCCGCGGCCCTCGATCCACCGGGATCCGATTCCGGGATGCCTACCAGATCTGGACGCGCTCCCCGGGGGCGAGGTAGAGCCTCTGCCCCGGCTTCACGTCGAACGCGGCGTACCAGGCGTCGAGGTTTCTGACGCAGTCGGCGCGGTACTCGGCGGGCGAGTGGGAGTCGGTGACGATCCGCTGGCGAAGCGCCGCCTCGCGCATCTTCGTCCGCCAGCTCTGCGCGAAGCTGAGGAAGAACTGCTGGTCGCCCGTGAGCCCATGGACGGCCGGTGCCTCCCAGCCCCCGAGGGAGATCCGGTACGCGTCGTAGGCCACGGCGAGCCCGGCCACGTCGGCGATGTTCTCGCTCACCGTGAGCCTTCCGTTGACGGCGAGGTCGGGGAAGGGGCGGTAGGCGTCGTACTGCGCGACGAGCTTCTCGGCGGAGGCCGCGAAATGGGCGAAGTCTTCCTTCGTCCACCAGTTCCTGAGCCGCCCGTCCGCGTCGAAGAGAGCCCCCTGGTCGTCGAAGCTGTGGCTGATCTCGTGACCGATGACCGCGCCGGCCGCGCCGTAGTCCATCACCTCGGGCCGGTTCGGGTCGAAGTCGGGCGGCTGCAGGAGCGCGGCCGGGAAGTTCATGGCGTTCATCGCCGGGAGGTTCACCGCGTTGACGAGCTGTGGGTTCATGACCCACTCGCCGCGGTCGACCGGCCGGCCGAGCTTCGCGAGATTCCGCCGGTATTCGAAGAGCGAGGCGCGCCACGCGTTCCCGAGGGCGTCGCCCGCGACGACCTCGAGCTCGGAGTAGTCGCGCCACCGGTCCGGGTAGCCGACGCCGATCTTGAGGATGGCGAGCTTGGCCTTCGCCTTCGCCTTCGTCTCCGGGGACATCCACTCGAGGCGGTCGATCCGCTTCCCGAAGGCGGCGATCTGGTTTCTCACCATCGCCTCGGCCCGCGCCTTCTCCGACGGCGGGAAGTACTTCGCGACGTAGAGCTTCCCGACCGCCTCGCCGAGCGCCGCGTCCGTGACGTCCACGGCGCGTTTCCAGCGGTCCCGCTGGATCGGCGTGCCGGAAAGGACCTTCCCGTAGAAGGCGAACTGCTCGTCGACGAAGGCCTTCGGGAGGAACGTCGAGGCGCTCTCGACGGCGCGGAACGAGAGGTACTCCTTCCACGTCGAAAGGGGCTGGTCGCGAACGAGCGCGGCGATCCCCGTCGCCGCGCCCGGCTGCCAGACGATGAAGTCCCTCTGTTTCCCGAGCCCGGCAGCCTCGAAGTACGCATCCCAGTCGAGGCCGGGCGCCCGCGAGGCGAAATCGGCCCGCGTCCAGTGGTTGTTCCCCTTCACGACGTCCGACGAATCGGCACGGCTCGTGTGGACCGTCGCGATGAGGCGCTCGAGCTCGACGATCCGCCCCGCCTTCGTCTCGGCGTCGTCGGCGGCGTCGCCGGCGAGCTTCAGGACCGCCGCGACGTGCTCCCTGTACCGGGCCCGGATCTCGGCCATCCTCGGCGACGGGTCGAGGTAGTAGTCGCGGTCGGGCATCCCGAGGCCGCCCTGCAGGAGGAACGGCGCGTAACGGGTCGGCTCGTCGAGGTCCTGCGCGACCCAGAGGCCCAGGACGTTCGGGGTGTAGAGATCGGTGTTGTTGAAGGCGTCGACGTCGGCCCGGAGCGTCGCCCCGAGCGCGCTCGCGAGGCCGCGGGCGTCCGGAATGGCCGCGATCTGCTCGAGGACGGGCGTCAGCGGCGAGAGCCCCTTCGCCTCGATGGCCGCCTCGTCCAGAAAGGCCGAGTAGGTGTCGCCGATCTTGCGGGCCTCGGACCCGGCCCGAGCGTTCGCCTTCGCCGCCTCGGCAATGAGCCCGGCCGTGCGCTTCGCCGTCAGCTCCGTCAGGATGCCGCCCACGCCCCAGGAGCTGCGGTCGGCGGGGATCTCGGCCGTCTTCATCCAGGTCCCGTTCGACCAGGCGAAGAAGTCGTCGCCGGGGGCGACGGAGCGGTCGATGCCGGCGAGGTCGACGCCGGAAGAGGCCGCGGGCGCCGCCGGGGCGGCCGTCGCGGGAGGCGCCTCAACGACGCGGGGAGCCGGGGCGCACGACGCGGCGAGGATGCCCGCGAGGAGGAGACGGAGAGAGAGAGATCGGGCCTTCATGCCCGGGACGATAGGAACTCCGGGAGGCTCCCGCAAGGACGGGAGAAAGAGATCGGTTCTCCCGGCTCCTCCCCTAATCT
>CALMDF010000469.1 GCA_937864895.1 uncultured Holophagales bacterium
CCGCCCCACGGCCTCCGCCGTCGCGCCCGAGACCCCGGCGTCCACCTCGTCGAAGACGAACGTCCGGACGGGTCCCCCGCGCCGGCTCGCGCGCTTTCCGTCGCGCGACGCCTCGACCTGGGCGAGCGCGGCCGCGACGGAGAGCTGGACGCGGGAGAGCTCGCCCCCCGAGGCGATCCTCGCGAGCGGGCGGGGGGGCTCGCCGGGATTCGGGGCGAACGACAGCGCGACGACGTCGATCCCGTGAGGGCCGAACGCGACTCGGTCCTCGCCCGCGACGAACGGGCTCTCCGGCGCGGCCTTCCTCGAGACCTCGACCCGAAACGACGGCGAGAGGAACGCGAGGTCCGCCAGCTGCCTCTCGACCGCCCTGCCGAGCTTCGGAGCCGCGGCCGAACGCGCCAGAGAGAGCTCGAGCGCCGCGGCCCGGTAGACGGCGAACGCCTCGCCGGCGGCCTTCTCGGCCTCGCGCAGGGCGCCCTCCAGGTCCGCCAGCTCGTCCCGCTCCCGGCCGATCGCCCCGCGGTAGGCGAGGACGTCCCCGAGCGTCGCGCCGTACTTTCGCTTCAGCTTCGCGAGGACGTCGAGCCGCTCGACGATCTCGGCGAGCCGAGCGGGGTCGGCCTCGAGCCTCTCGAGGTCGCGCGAGGTCGACGCCGCCAGCTCGGACACGCGCTCGACGAGGTCGTCGACGGTCGCGAGGTGGCCGGCCGTCCCCGGGTCGACCTCCGCAAGGGCGACGAGGGCGCGCCTGAGCGCCGTGAGCGCGGGAAGCGCGCCCCCCTCGTCCGACTCCAGGGCGGCGACGGCCTCGCCGAGGAGGCGGCCCCTCTTCTCGACGCTCGACAGCGCCACCTTTTCCCGCGCGAGCCCTTCTTCCTCTCCAGACACGGGCGCGGCACGGTCGATCTCGCCGATCCGGAACTCCAGGAGCTCGAGCCGGGCCGGGCCGTCCTTTCCGAGCGCGGCGATCCGCTCGCGGTCGGAGTCCTTCTCTCTCCAGGCCGCGTGGAGGCGCTCGACCTCCGCCGCTCTCTCCACCAGCGCGCCGAACCGGTCGAGGAGCTCGCGGGGCGCCGCCGGGTCGAGGAGCTCCCTCGCCTCGGCCTGCCCGTACAGGACGAGGAGCCGCGGCGCCAGCTCGGCGAGGGTCCGGAGCGCGGCCGGCGAGCCGTCGATGAAGAGGCGTCCCTTCCCCTGCGAGGAGACCTCGCGCCTCACGACGACCTCCACGGGACCGCGGGCGCCCGGCTCCCTGAGCCCCGCGCCGGCGAGCGCCGTCGCGACCGCCGCGTCGTCCGTCTCGAACGAGCCTTCCACGACGAGGCGCTCGGCCCCGGCACGGACGAGCGTCGCGTCGGAGCGCTCGCCCGAGAGGAGCGAGAGCGCGTCGACGACGAGGGACTTCCCCGCCCCGGTCTCTCCCGTCAGGACCGTGAGCCCGGTGTCGAGCGTGACGTCGACGTCCTCGAGGACGGCGAGGTCCCGGACGCGCAGGGAGGAGAGCACGGCCCTACCGGGAGGAGCGGTCCTTCAGCCAGCGAAGGGTCATCGCGAGCCCGATCGCCGTCGCTCCGGTCGCGTAGCCGGCGTGCTCGCGCTCGAAGTAGGCGTTCGGCGCGATGTCGACGTGGGCCCACGGCGTCTTCGGGTCGACGAACTCCTTCAGGAAGATCGCCCCGTTGATCGAGCCGCCGTAACGGCCGCCGGTGTTCTTGAAGTCGGCCCAGTCGGAGCGGAGGTTCTCCTTGTAGTCGTCCCAGAGCGGCAGGCGCCAGAGCCTCTCGTCGGTCCGCTCGCCCGCGGAGACGAGCGCCTTCGCGAGGTCGTCGTGGTCCGTGAAGAGGACCGACGCCTCGAGGCCGAGGGCGACGACGGCCGCGCCCGTGAGCGTGGCGAAGTCGACGATCACGGCGGGAGAGAGCCCCTTCGCGTAGTCGAGAGCGTCCGCGAGGACGACGCGCCCCTCGGCGTCGGTGTTGTCGATCTCGGCCGTCTTCCCGCTCCTGAACCTCACGATGTCGCCCGGCTTGTAGGCAGTGCCTGACGGCATGTTCTCCGCGAGCGGGGCGAGGGCGACGACGTTCAGCGGGATTCCCAGCTCCGCCGCCGCGAGGACCGCCCCGCACGCGGTTGCCGCTCCCATCATGTCCCACTTCATGTCGCCCATCCGGTCGGCCGGCTTGATCGAGATGCCGCCCGAGTCGAAGGTGACGCCCTTGCCGACGAGGACGACGGGCTTCTCGCCCTTCTTCCCGCCACGGTGCTCCAGGATGACGAAACGGGGCTCCTCGGCGGCGCCGCGGCTGACGGCGAGGAGGCCGCCCATCCGCTCGGCCTCGATCTGCTTCTTCCCGAGGACCGTCGCCTTCACCCCGCGCGTCCTCGCGGCGGCCTTCACGGCGTCCGCGAACATCCGGGGGACCATGTCGTTCGACGGCGTGTTCCCGAGGTCCCTCACGAACGCGGCCATCGCGGCCACCTTCGCCGCCTCGGCGCTCCCCTCCTTCAGCTCCTTCGGCGAGGCGCCCGCGAAGACGCCGCGCCCGCCCGCGAGGGCCAGATCCGTCAGCTTCGGCCCGCCGTTCGGGGCGCTCCTGTAGCGCGGGAAGGCGTAGAGCGCGACGAGGAGGCTCCGGGCGACGAAATCACGCCCCTCGGCCGGGCTCATCCTGAGGAGAGCGAAGGGGAAGTCGACGAGGGCGGACCCCTCCCCGTTCTTCTCGAGCGTCCTCACGACCGAGCGCAGGAGACCGCGCGCCTTCCTCGGCGCCATCTCCTCCCCGGTGCCCGTCCCGAAGACGTAGAGCCGCCGCGCAGGGCCCTCCGCACCGAGCGGAACCGTCCAGACGGAGCCGTCGTTCCCCGCGTCGGGGGGCGCGGAGTTCCTCGCGGCGTCGCGAAGCTCCTCGGGGACGGTCTCGAACCGGGCGGGCTCCCTCTTCTCGGGCCTCGCGACGAACACGACGGCGGCGTCCCGGCGGGCGCCCTTCCTCTTCTCAGCGGCGGAAACGATCTCGAGCTTCAAGGATGACTCCTGCGCGGCTTGCGGCCCGGGGAGTCTAGCCGAGGCCGAATAGAATCAGGCCATGCCGTCCGCCTCCCTCGACGCGACGTCCCTTCCCGGTCTCCCGCCCCCCCGCCGCGGCAAGGTCCGGGACGTCTACGACCTCGGGGATCGCCTCCTCGTCGTCGCCACGGACCGGATCTCCGCCTTCGACGTCGTCCTCTCCCCCGGGATCCCCGGCAAGGGCGCGGTCCTGACGCAGCTCTCGACCTTCTGGTTCCGGAAGTTCGAGCGGCTCGTCCGGAACCACCTCCTCGAGACCGACGCCGCCGCTTTCCCGCCGGAGCTCGCCGCGCACGCCGGGCTCCTCGCCGGCCGGTCCGTCCTCGTCGAGAAGTGCCGGGTCGTCCCGTTCGAGTGCGTCGCGCGCGGGTACCTCGCCGGGTCGGGCTGGAAGGACTACAGGAAGGGCGGCGCCGTCTGCGGCGTCCCGCTTCCCGCGGGCCTCTCCGAGGCCTCCCGGCTGCCCGAGCCCGTCTTCACGCCCGCGACGAAAGCCGAGGCCGGTCACGACGAGAACGTCTCCTTCGAGACGATGGCGAACGAGATCGGTCGAGACCTGACGTCGCGCCTGCGCGACCTGACGCTCGCGATCTATTCCGAGGCGGCCGCGTACGCCGCCTCGCGCGGCGTGATCGTCGCCGACACGAAGTTCGAGTTCGGTCTCGACGCCAATGGCGACGTCGTCTGGATCGACGAGGCCCTCACGCCCGACTCCTCGCGCTTCTGGCCCGCTCCCTCGTGGCGCGAGGGGGGCTCGCCGCCGTCTTACGACAAACAGTTCGTCAGGGACTGGCTCGAGACCACCGGCTGGGACAAGGCTCCTCCCGCGCCCGTGCTCCCCGCCGAGGTCGTCGCCGGGACGCTGGCCCGCTACGTCGAGGCTTTCCGGGTCCTCACGGGCGCCGAGCCCCTGCTGCCGGCCTGACGGGCGCAGCCGTCTTCGCGAGCAGCTCCTCCACGCTTCCGACGGGCGTCACGGCAAGGTCCGGGAAGGCCGC
>CALMDF010000470.1 GCA_937864895.1 uncultured Holophagales bacterium
CGCCGGGACGCTGGCCAGCTACGTCGAGGCCTTCCGGGTCCTCACGAGCGACGAGCCCCTGCTGCCGGCCTGACGGGTGCGGCCGTCTTCGAGAGCAGCTCCTCCACGCTTCCGACGGGCGTCACGGCAAGGTCCGGGAAGGCCGCCGCCTCTGCCGCGTTCCCCGCCGGGAGGAAGGCCTCGTTGAAGCCCAGGCTGACGGCCTCCTTGAGGCGGAGCGTCGCGTCGGTCACGGCCCGCACCTCGCCGAGGAGCCCGACCTCGCCGAACGCGACGGCCCCCGGCGGCAATGCCGCTTCCCGGACACTTCCCGCGACGGCGGCCAGCACGGCGAGATCCGCCGCCGGCTCCTCGCTCTCCGCGCCCCCCGCGATGTTCAGGAAGACGTCGTGCCCGGAGAGGGGAAGGCCGCCGTGCCGCTCGAGGACCGCGAGGAGGAGAGCGAGCCGCGTTCCGTCGAACCCGATCGCCGTCCGGCGCGGTGTCCCGTACTTGACCGGAACCGTCAGCGCCTGGACCTCGAGGAGGAGGGGGCGAGTCCCCTCGACCGCCGCCAGGATGGCCGACCCGGGCCGCCCGCCCGTGCGCCCGCCGAGATAGAGAGCAGAGGGGTTCGTCACCTCGACGAGCCCCTCTCCCGTCATCTCGAAGACCCCCAGCTCGTGGACCGGACCGAACCGGTTCTTCAGGGCCCGCAGGACGCGGTGCGCCTGGAAGCGCTCCCCCTCGAAGGAGAGGACGGCGTCGACGAGGTGCTCGAGCGTCTTCGGGCCTGCGAGCGTCCCGTCCTTCGTGACGTGCCCGACGAGGATCACCGGCGTCCCGCCGGTCTTGGCGTGGACGGAAAGCCTCGCCGCCGCGTCGCGCACCTGGGAGACGGAGCCCGGCGTCGAGGGGAGATCGGGCGAGGCGACGGTCTGGATCGAGTCGACGACGAGGGCTGTCCAGGGTCGGTCCGCCGCCGCCTCGAGGACCCTGTCCACCGAGGTCTCGGCGAGGAGGTGGAGCCCGTCGACGACCGCTCCGAGCCTGTCGGCCCGGAGGCGCACCTGCCGCGCCGATTCCTCCGCCGAGACGTAGAGGACCTGCCCCGACCTCGCGGCGAGGCGCGCGGCCACCTGGAGGAGGAGCGTCGACTTGCCGATTCCCGGCTCACCGCCGAGGAGGACGACGGAGCCCGGGACGAGACCCCCGCCGAGGACCCGGTCGACGTCGGCGAGCCCTGTGAGGAGCCGGGGCGAATCGGTCGCGTCGACGTCCTTCATCCGGAGGATCGGCGCGCTCCCGGCCGAGGAGGAGGCCCTCTCTCCCGGCCTGGACGGCCGTTCGGGCTCCCCCTCGACGAACGTGTTCCACCCCCCGCACTCGGGACACCGCCCGAGCCAGCGCGGGCTCTGCGCGTCGCAGGCCGAGCAGGTGAAGACGCGGGCGCCCTTCCTGGCCATCAGGGAACGAACGAGCTGGCCGCGGGGAGGAGGGTCTTGATGTCCTCGTCCTTCCACTTCAGCCCCGCCCCGAAGAAGAAGGAGCGGTTCGTGGAGTTGACGGCGTCGTCCACCCCGGCCCGTAGGAACACGGCCCCCCGGGAGTTCCACTGCGAGAAGAGCTTGATCTGCATGTTCCCTTCCGGGCGGCCGAAATCCCAGGCCTCCCCGGTGAGCTGGAGCGCGTCCCTGAGGAGGAAGTGGTCGATGCCGACCCCCCCGCGGGACTCGATGAGCCCGGCCCGGAGCGTGGTGTCCTTGAACCGGTACCCGAGCTGCGCGGACAGGCCGAACTTGTCCTCGTAGCGCGTCACCGTCGTCGTGACCGTGGTGGGAGGGAGGTCGCCCACGGTCGTCGTGTAGGTGTAGGTGTCGTCGTACCGCCGCCCGTTCGGGAGACCGATCAGCTCCACCCGGTAGAACTTCCCCTCGCGCGGGGTCACGTCGACCCGGAAGGCGCCCCGCCAGCCCTCGGTCCTCGTGGCGTATTCGCCGTAGAAGCCGAGGTCGAGCCCGATCCGGTTCACCCTGGTGAAGGTCGTGTTCAGCGAGTCGAAGCCGGTCTTCACCGAGCCGAGCGCCTCGTTCAGGTTCTTGTGGGCCGTCTCGTCGTTGAGGAGCTTGCCCATCGTCCCCTGCCCCTCGTTGAGCTTCGTCGTGATCGCGTTCAGGTTGTCGGCCGAGATCTTCAGCTTCTCCGTGAGCTCCTCGACGTTCTCGACGGACCCCTTCACGCCAGGGCGGTTCTCGTCGAGGATCCGGTCGATCCGCGCGAGCGTCTCGCGGATCGACGACGAGAACTCGCGCAGGTTCTCCATCGTCACGTCGACGTTGCGGCGGTTCGCCTCGACGAGGTGCCTGAGCTCCTCGGCGAGCGCGCCGACGTTGTCGACGATCCGGTCGATCTTCGCCTCCCCCGCCTCTCCTCCCAGCGAGCCCGAGAGGGCCGCCGTCAGCTCCTTCACGTCCTTCCCGATGTCCTGGGCGAGCTTCGTGAGCTGGTCGAACTCGACCGGGACGTTTCCCGGGAGCCGCGCCCCGTCCGGGAGCCGCGCCTTGCCGGGCTCCCCGGGGTAGAGGTCGACGTACTTGTCGCCGAGGAGCCCCATGTTCTTCACCTGCCCGAAGGCCCCGTCGCGCAGCTCGACCTCCGCCTCGAAGAGGAGCCGGGCCACCGCGGTGCCGTTCGGCAGGAGACGGATGCCGTCCACCCGGCCGACCCTCACGCCGGCGATCCTCACCGCCGACTTGTCGTCGAGCCCCGCCACGTCCTCGAACGAGACCTCGGCGGTGGCGGCCCGCACCCTTCCCGGGAGCGGCAGGTCCTCGATCTTCAGGACGAGGACGGCCATCGCGAGGAGGACGGCCAGTGCGAAGAGGCCGATCTTGGCTGTCGAGTTCATGCGGTCGCCTCCTCCCGGGCCCCGTACTCCTCGTCCTCGGTCCCGTCTCCCCTCACGAAGGCCCTGACGCGCCGGTCGGCCGAGGCTTCGAACTCCCGGGGCGGGCGGTCGACGAGGATCCTGCCGCCGTCGAGAAGGGCCACGCGGTCCGCGAGCTCGAAGGCGACCTTCAGGTCGTGCGTGATCGTCACCATCGTCGGGTTCATCCGGTCCCTCAGGTCGATCATGACGCGGGCGAGGACGTCGGTCGTGATCGGGTCGAGCCCGGTCGTCGGCTCGTCGAAGAGGAGGACCTCCGGCTTCAGAGCGATGGCGCGCGCGAAACCGACGCGCCGCCGCATTCCGCCCGAGAGTTCCGCGGGGCGCTTCTCCTCGATGCCGTGGAGGCGGACGAGCGCGAGGCACTCCACCACCCTCTCGCGCACCTCTGCCGGGGTCATCCGCGTGTGCCGCCTCAGGGGGAAGGCGACGTTTTCGCCGACCGTCATCGAGTCGAAGAGCGCCCCCTCCTGAAACGACATGCCGAACCGGCGCCGGATCTCGTCGCGGCGCGACCGGGAGGCGGTCCACAGGTCCTCCCCTTGCACCGCCACCGTTCCCAGGTCGGGCTCGAGGAGACCGATCAGGTGCTTGAGGAGAACGCTCTTTCCGGCACCCGACTTTCCAAGGACGACGATCGAGTCGCCCCGCGCGATACTCAG
>CALMDF010000471.1 GCA_937864895.1 uncultured Holophagales bacterium
GTGTAGGTGAGGAGGTACTGGCTCCGGAGCTCCTCGTCGATCTCCTTGTAGACGCCTGCCAGCCCCCTGGCCGAATCGACGTAGTAGACGGCGCCGCCCGTCTCGCGTGCCATCCGGTTGATCTTGTTCCTGACGTCGAACTGCGTGCCGCCGATCTTCAGGCCGATGAAGTAGATGGCGACTCCCGTCTTCCGGGCGTAGTCGAGGGCCGCCTCGAACGTGAACTTCGAGGCCCGGTCGGCGCCGTCGGTCAGGAGGACGTAGGCCTTCCGTCCCTTCGTCCCCTGGTACTGGTAGAGGCCGTAGACGACGGCGTCCCAGAGCGAGGTGGAGCCCTGGGCCCTGAGGCCCGCGAGCGCCTGGGCGAGCCGTTCGCGGTCGGTCGTGAAGCGGGCGACGAGCTGGGGCTCGTTGTCGAACGTCACGAGGAAGCAGCGGTCCCGGGGCGTCATGACGCCGCCGAGGAAGTCGGTCGCGGCTTTCTGCGCCTCCGGGAGCGTCTCCTCCATCGAGCCCGAGGTGTCGACGCCGATGCCGAGGGAGAGCGGGAGGTTCGTGACGACCTCGAACCCGTCGATGGCCTGCTCGACGCCGTCCTCGAAGACGCGGAAGCTCGACTTCGAGAGGCCGGTGACCGGGCGCCCCTTCGCGAAGACCGAGGTGTAGAGCTCGACCGCCTGGACGTCGACCTCCGAGAGGTACTTCGGGGCGTTGATGTAGCGGACGTCCTCGCTGACGCTCCCGTCCTCGAGCGTCGCCACGACGCGGAGGAAGCCTATCTCGTCCCGCTTAGGGACGTCGACGACCTGCTGGAACGGCGGCTGGAAGAGGGTCGCGGCCAGGGTCTCGTTGACGTAGAACTCGAGCTTCTCCAGCCGCTTCGTCTCGGGGACGGCGAGGTCGGCGACGACGCGAACCGGACCGGCGATCTGGATCCCCTTCTCGGGCGAGGTGATCCTGACCCTGAAGGCCTCGCGCCCCTCGTTCAGGACGATCTCGTCCTCGGAGAGGAGCCGCCCGTCCTTGGCGTAGCCGGCGACCTTGACGGCCCTCTTGCGCGGCAGCTCGCCGAGGTCGAGGTCGGCCTCGAAGGGGGCGCGCCGGTCGGTGACGACCTTGCGGCCGTCGAGGAAGAACTCCGCGAAGGCGATGTCGTCGGAGGAGGCGCGCGTCTCGAACTTCACGACGCCGATCGCGAACTCGCCGGCGATCGGGACGAGCGTCAGGGCGCCCCTCTCGTTCGGCGAGGAGACGAGGCGCGCGAGGGCGGACTTGGCCGCCTCCCGGGCCGCCTTCTCCTCGGGGCTGAGGCTCTGGTCGGGCGACTCGGGGACGACGACCTTCTCGTCGATGAGGGCGGCGGCGTTCCGGTTCGAGTCGGCGATCTTCACCTTGAGCCGGTACTCGCCCGGGTAGAGGAAGCGCTCGATGTTGAGCGGCAGGAAGGCGCCCCTGACCGTCGAGGCGGGGAAGTCGAACCGGTAGCGGAAGTTGTCGACGAGCCGGCCTCCCTTGATGACCTCGCCGACGACGTCGAGGTCGTAGAACGACTCCTCGCCGAGCGCCTTGGTCCCGAGCGTCTCGCGCTCGAGGAGGACGGAGATCTCCATCCGGATCTTGCTCGCGACCATCTCGGGGAACCTGAGGACCCGCTGCACCGGCAGCCTCGCGGCGGCGGGGTCGAGGTCCGTCGTCATGAGGAGGATCTTGTCGACTCCCTCGACGTCCGGCTTGGGCCCGGTCTTCAGCTCGTCGACGAGCTTCTGCGCGCCCATCGTCCCGAAGAGGCCGGCGGCGGCGGCCATGGCGCCGTTGACCTCGCGCCACTCCTGGCAGCGGGTGACGTCGACCGAACGCGCCGTCCCGATCCCGGCGAGCCCGGCGAGGCCGCCGACGAGGAGCGCCTGGGGGCCGTCGAGCGGGGTCCAGAGGCGGAAGTCGCCCGTGCCGAACGACTGGTAGAAGAGGAGCGTGACCTTGCTCAGCCGGAGCGTCTCGAGGCGCTCGTAGAACCAGAGCTCGATCGGGTTGTAGATGTCGGTGCAGTCGATCCGCCGGAACCCGTCGGGCGGGCCGTTGACGAGGAAGATCCGCCCCTGGTCCGTGTTGACGTGCCGGAACTTCTCCTTGACGATCTGGAGGCGCATCTCGTAGATGTCCTTGAAGGCGACCCTCTGCCCGTCGCTGTCGACGGATCGCCGCTTCCAGAAGTCCTCGATGAACCGGTCCCTCTGGTAGTCGGACGCGAGCCGGAGAAACGTCGACTCCTCGACCTCGGCGAGGATGGGCTCGACGTCGGCGAGGAACTGGCGGTAGCGGTCCGGGAGGGCCTCGAGGGCCTGCTTCCGTTCCTTTCCCGAGAGCTTCTTCGCGGAGAGGACGAGCGGAGCGGGGGCGGCGGAGGGGGAGGAGGTCGTCGGGCCGGAGAGCGGAACGGCGAGAGCGGCACGCTCCCGGAGGCCCCCGGCGGTATCGCCCTGCCGGGCGGTCACGGCGCGATACGCGGCCTGGACGAGACCGGTGTCGGCGCAGCCGAAGGCGCTCTCGGCGAGGGCGTCGAGCGGCTTGTCGGCCTGGGACTTCGCCGCGAGAAGGACGGACTCGCCGTCGATGACGGTCCAGTAGCGGGAGATCCCGGTCCCCGGCTCGGGGAAGAAGAGCATCCGGGTGTTCGGACCGAGGAGGCGGTGGGAGAGGTAGGTCCAGACCTCGAGGCGGGCGAAGAGGTTCGGGCAGGAGACGATCCGGCGGGCGTCGGGGCCTCCGCCGGAGGCGACCCAGACCGCAGCCCGGTCGTCGTCGAGCCGGCCGAAGAGGGTCATGGCCTCGGCGCGGAGGGTCTGCGTCGGGTCGGGTGCCTCCCCCGTGACGTCGAGCCCCTTCGCGGGGTCCGAGGGAGCCGCCGGGGTCGGGACGGGGGTTGCGGCGGGGGGGGGGGGGGGGGGGTCCGGCGGAGCCTGGGCGGACGTCGGGAAGGCCGTGAAGATCGCGGCGGCCAGCACGACGAGCCCTCGAGCGCGGATCCGGAGCATTCCCAGCCCTCCTTGGCACCCTCTCCCGCGGACCTGCAAGAAAGGGACCTCGACCCAGTGTACGACCCGGCCCGGCGAAGGGTTGTGAGCGCGGGCACGGGGGACGGCGCGACGGGGCTCTCTAGAATCGAGGGGGATGTCACAGCGAAAGGCCGTGTACGCCGACCACCACGCCACGTCGCCGCTCCGGCCGGAGGCCCTGGAAGCGATGCTCCCCTGGCTGACCGGATTCGCGGCGAACCCTTCCTCGATCCACGGCCCGGGACGGGCGGCGCGCAGGGCGGTGGAGGAGGCGCGGGAGCGGGTCGCGGCGGCCCTGGCCGCGTCTCCCGACGAGGTCGTCTTCACCTCCGGGGGAACCGAATCGGACACGCTCGCCCTCCGCGGGGGCGCTC
>CALMDF010000472.1 GCA_937864895.1 uncultured Holophagales bacterium
CCTCGGTCCTCCGACGAGACGAGGACGTGCCGCACCGTCTACTCCGCCGTCAGCATCGGCGTGGCCACGGGGAAGAGCTTCCTGCCGGTCGCATTCCCCTCCGCGGCGAAAACGACGAGGAAATAGTGCCCCGGACCCCGGTCGAGCGGGACCGGCAGCTCGATCCGCCCGCCGGCACCCGGCCGGAAATCGCCCCTCTCTCCGCTCGCCCAGCGGGCTCCGGCGGGAGGGAAGGGGCGAAGGGTCCGCCACGCCGAGGGAAGGCCGTACGACCCGCGGGCGGCGATCTGCGCGCGCGACATCGGCTTCGGAAACGCCTCCCAGGCCACCTCCACGGCGCCGACGTTCCAGCCTTTCGGCAGCTTCAGGGCGACGGGCGCGACCTGTCCCGCTTTCAGGGGACCGGCCGGCAGCTCGGCCCACTCGAGGACGCGGCGGCTGTACTCCTCCGTCATCCGCAGCTCGCCGCCGACGATCGCGAAGCCGAATCCGACGTGAGTCCACACCGGGTCGAGGACGACCCGGCGGTGGCCGTCGTCCGGCGGCTTTTCCGCCATGAAGGCCGCGTGCATCTTCTTCAGGAGCTCGGCGGCCGACTCGGTGAATTCGTAGCCCCGCCGGCTCTCGGCCGCGAAGTTCTGGGCGTGGTGGTCGATCCCCCCCGCGAGGGCCCAGCGCAGGTAGGGGGCCCTGCCGGCGAGGTCCCAGTGCCCGCTCGTCCCGTTGCGGGCCGCGTCCTCGCAGAACTCGTCCCCCACCTTCGCCCCGAGGAGGTCGTAGGCGAGGGGCGGCACCCCGTGCGCCCGGCGCTCCTCGTTGACGACCCGCAGGAGCTCGGCCTTGGCCGCGGGGACCCTCTCGGCATAGTCGGGCGCGAGGCGCGACATGACGACCCGGCGAGGCTCCTGGTTCCGCTCCCCCGCGAGAGGGAGGGCGGCGGCCGCCAGGAGGGCGGCGAGCGCCCGACGTGTCGTTTCCGGCGTAAGGGGCCTCACGATTAGAATGTTACGGGTACGAAGGAGCCCGGTTGCGATGATCCGGTTCGGAACATCGGGTTGGAGATCCGTCCTCACCGTCGTCCGCATCTTTGCCGACTCCGCGAGCGAGGAGGAGACCGGCGGTCTCCCCGACGTCGCCCGCCGCTGCGTCCTGGAAGGCTGAACTTCGCCGCCAGGAGGAAGGAACCGCATGTACGCGATCGAAGAAATCCACGCCCGGGAGATCCTGGATTCCCGGGGGAACCCCACCATCGAGGTCGAGTGCCTCCTCGAGTCGGGCGCCTCCGGCCGCGCCGGCGTCCCCTCGGGCGCCTCGACGGGGACCCGGGAGGCCCTCGAGCTGCGCGACGGCGACCCGAAGCGCTACGGCGGCAAGGGGACGCTCAAGGCCGTCGACAACGTCAACAAGACGATCGCCCCCGAGCTCCTCGGCTTCGACGCCCGCGACCAGGCTGGGCTCGACCGCCTCATGTGCGACCTCGACGGCACCGAGTTCAAGTCGAACCTCGGGGCCAACGCGACGCTCGGCGTCTCGATGGCCGTCTGCCGCGCGGCCTCCGAGGGGTGCGAGCTGCCGCTCTACCGCTACCTCGGCGGGACGGGCGCCGTATCGCTCCCGGTCCCGATGATGAACGTCGTGAACGGCGGGGCCCACGCCGACAACCCGCTCGACCACCAGGAGTTCATGCTCGTCCCGGCGGGCTTCGAGTCGTTCCGCGAGGCGCTCCGCGCCGGCGCCGAGACCTTCCACGCCCTCAAGTCGATCCTGAAGAAGAAGGGGCTCGCGACCGGCGTCGGCGACGAGGGGGGCTTCGCCCCGGCCATCGGCACCGCCCGCGAGGCGCTCGACGTCATCGTCGAGGCGATCGGAAAGGCGGGCTACGAGGCCGGGAAGCAGGTCTTCATCGCCCTCGACCCGGCCGCCTCGGAATACTTCGAGGACGGGACGTACGTCCTCGACGGCGAGGGACTGAAGCTCTCCCCCGCGGAGATGGTCGCGTTCTGGGAAGCCATCGTGAAGGACTATCCCGTCGTCTCGATCGAAGACGGCTGCGCCGAGGGCGACAGGGCCGGCTGGAAGCTCATGACCGAGCGGCTGGGGTCGAAGATCCACCTCATCGGCGACGACCTCTTCGTCACGAACCCGAAGATCCTCGCCGAGGGGATCCGGGACGGCATCGCCAACGGACTCCTCGTGAAGGTCAACCAGATCGGGACCATCACCGAGACGCTCGAGGCGGTGCGGATGGCGCAGGTCGCCCGCTACGTCACCGCGGTCTCCCACCGCTCCGGCGAGACCGAGGACACGACGATCGCCGACCTCGCCGTCGCGACGAACTCCATGTTCATCAAGACCGGCTCGGCGTCCCGCTCCGAGCGCCTGGCGAAGTACAACCGCCTCCTGCGCATCGAGGAAGAGCTCGCCGACGCCGGCCGCTTCTTCGGCCTCGCGGTGAAGAAGTAGAGAAGTGAAGAAGGTCTGAGGAGCGCGTCGAAGAGTTGAGGTTCGAGCGGATCTCCGGCCAGCGGAAGGGCCTCGTCTCGAGGACGGGGGGGCGGCCCGCGCCGCCTCCCCGCCCCGCGCGACGGGGAGAGGCGCCCGTCGCGGCCGGGCCCGCGGCCCGCCCGGAACGCCAGCACCTCCACCCGCTCTCCTACGTCGGCTTCTCGCTCGTCTTCTCGGTGCTCCTCTTCGTCTTCTTCCTCGCGGGCGACCGGGGCTTCCTCCAGGTGAGGAAGCAGCGGGCGCAGGTGAGCGCCCTCCAGGCCGAGGTCACGGCGATCGTCGAGCGCAACGCGGCGCTCGAGAAAGAGGTCGCCCGGATGACGAAGGACCCGGCCGCCGTCGAGAAGATCGCGCGCGAGGACCTCCAGCTCGTGGCCCCCGGGGACGTCGTCCTCGTCCTGCCGCCCGGCTTCGAGGAGAAGGTGACGCCGAAGCGGACGCCACCCCCCGGCGAGCCCACGCCCTCGCGCTGAGAAAACCCGTGCCGCCGTATGACCGGCGTCATGCGGCCCGCCGAACCCGGCGGTCCACTTTCGCGTAACCGGCCGCGAAAGAACGAAGCCCGGATCGCAGGGGTTCACCTCCCGCCCGGAGCGCCGGAGGTTTACCGATGACCCCTTCCTGGTTCCTGCAGTTCGCCCATCTCCTCGCCACCGTCGCCTGGATCGGCGGGATGATCTTCATGAAGGCGATCCTCGTCCCGAGCCTCGCCGTCCTCGAGCCGCCCCAGCGCGGGCGGCTCATGGGGAGCGTCGCGAAGCGGTTCACCGCCCTCGCCTGGACGTCCGTCGCGCTCCTCGCGCTGACCGGGCTCGTGAAGGCGCCGGAAGGGCTCCTCGGCGACACGACGACGGACGTCGGCCTCCTCCTCACGGTGAAGCTCGCGCTCTTCGCCGGGATGATCGTCGTCGGCCTCGTCATC
>CALMDF010000473.1 GCA_937864895.1 uncultured Holophagales bacterium
CGAGCCCCTTCGTCCCCATTCCCGCCTCGGTCAGGCCGAGGTGGAGCGGCTGGTCGGTCCTCGCGGCGAGGTCGCGGTAAAGGGAGATCAGCTCGCGGGGCCGCGAGACCTTGCAGGAGATGACGATCTGGTCCTTCCGGAGGCCCGACTCGAGGGCGAGCTCGGTGGACTGGAGCGCCGAGAGGACCATGCACTCGTTGAGGATCTCCTCGGGGGTCCTCCCGAGGTCGCGGTCGGTGTTCTCCTGCATCTTCGCCATGACGAGCTCCTGGTTGAGGGAGCCGCCGTTGACGCCGATCCGCACCGCCTTGCCGTTCTCCCGCGCGACGGCGCAGATCGTGGAGAACTGCTCGTCGCGCCGCCGCCCGGTGCCCACGTTCCCGGGGTTGATCCGGTACTTCGCGAGCGCCTTCGCCATCTCCGGGTACGTCGTCAGGAGCGTGTGGCCGTTGTAGTGGAAGTCGCCGATGAGGGGGACGTCGCACCCGGCGGCGTCGAGCCGCCGACGGATCTCGGGGACGGCGGCGGCTGCCTCGGGGAGGTTCACGGTGATTCGGACGAGCTCGGAGCCCGCCTCGGCGAGCTCGAGGCACTGTTTCGACGTCGTCTCCACGTCGGCCGTGTCGGTCGACGTCATCGACTGGACGACGACGGGCGCCCCGCCGCCGACCGTCACCTTCCCGACTTTCACCGCCACCGTCTCGTGGCGCCGGGCTTTCGTCGTCACCCTGGACCTCCCGCGGGCCCGTCCCGCACGTCTGGAGACGTTAGCAGAGGGCCGGGGGGGCGGCCTCCCTCCCCCGCGCCCCCAGGGCCCGGAGCCCGGCGCCGAGCGCGAAGCGCGAGCGCCAGAGGAGGCCGAGGCTCGAAAGGGGACCGGAAGACCGGGGGTCAGCGCGCCGCGTGAATCAGGACACGCTTGAAGGTGAAAAAGAACGGCCGTTCGTCGGAGAGGCGGGAGAGGAGCCGCTCACGGTAGGACTCGAGGAACCGCCCGTAGAGCTCCGGCGTCATCCGGGACTGGTATTCGGTCAGGATCGACCCCTTCACCCATTCCAGGACGCTCTCCCTCGATTCGAGGAGATGGGTGTAGACGACGAGCTTCACGGACGGGCGGGCGAATCCGAGACGGTGGAGGAGACGGGCGTACGCCTCCACCGGGAGGACGTGGGTCGGGAGCGAGAAGCCGCCGAGGGCCGACGCGAAGGGCTCCTCCGCGGCGGTCTCGCGGGCCGAGACGTGCGTCGGGTGGTCCTGGTTCGCGGGGAGGTGGACGGCGAGCTGCCCTCCCGGGGAGAGGAAGGAGGCGAGACGGGGCCAGAGCGCCTCGTGCCCCTCGACGAAGTGGAGCGCCGCGTTCGAGAAGACGAGGTCGAACGGGGCGCCGGGCGCGAAGTCCTCGATGCTCCCCTGCCGGAAACCGAGGCCCGGGGCGGCATAGGCCGCAGCCTTCTCCAGCATCTTCGCCGAGCGGTCGAGCCCGAGCGTCTCGCGGGCGCCGAGCCGGTCGTGGAGCTGCCGCGTCAGCTCGCCCGTTCCGCACCCGAGGTCGACGACCCGCATCCCCGGGCGGGGCTCGACGAGGTCGAGGAGGTCGAAAAAGGGGGCGCTCCGCTCTCTCAGGAATTTCGCGTACTGCCCAGGGTCCCACGAGTCGGCAGACATGTCCCGAATCGTACCGGACGGCGTACGATTCCCCTGGTCGTGTCCACAGCGAAGAAGCGACTCCTGCTCTACGGCGCCAACGGGTACACGGGCCGGCTGATTCTCGACGCCGTGCTGGCGCGGGGTCTCCCCGTGACGCTGGCGGGCCGGCGGCGCGAGGCGATCGAGCCCCTCGCCCGGGAGAAGGACCTGCCTTTCGAGGTCTTCGCCCTCGACGAGGCGCCCCGGCGCCTCGCGGAGCGGGTCTCGCGGTTCGGGGCGCTCCTTCTGGCCGCCGGGCCGTTCTCGGGAACGAGCGCGCCGGCCCTCGGCGCCTGCCTGAAGGCCGGAATCCCCTACCTCGACATCACCGGCGAGATCGGGGTGTTCGAGGCGGTGTTCGCCCGGCACGCCGAGGCGGTGAGGGCGG
>CALMDF010000474.1 GCA_937864895.1 uncultured Holophagales bacterium
TTCAAGGACAAGGGCCGCCTGGGCCGTTACGTGAGCGTGACGCCCTGCCCGCGCCCCGGTTCCGAGGCCCCGGCCGCCAACTGATTCCGGGCGGGGCGCCCCTCCGGGCGCCCCAGCCAGAACCTTCGGCGCGGGTCACCCATGTTCATCGACGAAGCGTCGATACAGGTCTCGGCCGGCAACGGCGGAAACGGCTGTGTCGCGTTCCGCCGCGAGAAGGGCGAGCCCCACGGCGGCCCGAACGGCGGAGACGGCGGGGACGGCGGCAGCATCCGCATCCACGCCGACGAGGGGATGAACACCCTCTACCCCTTCCGCTTCCAGAAACGGTTCGCGGCCGGTCGTGGCCAGCACGGCATGGGCTCGAACTGCACGGGGAAGAAGGGGCACGACGTGGACATCACCGTCCCCGTCGGCACCATCGTCAAGGACGCCGACTCGGGCGAGATCCTCGGCGACCTCGCCGAGCACGGGCAGTCGCTCGTCGTCGTGAAGGGGGGGCGCGGGGGGCGGGGAAACCAGCACTTCGCCACGCCCACGCACCGCACGCCCCGGCGCGCCGAGCCCGGCGGCGAAGGCGAGCGGCGGGCCCTCGCCCTCGAGCTGAAGCTCCTCGCCGACGTGGCCCTCGTCGGCTTCCCGAACGCCGGCAAGTCCACCCTCATCGCCGCCATCTCGGCAGCGCGCCCGAAGATCGCCGACTACCCCTTCACGACGCTCGTCCCGAACCTCGGCGTCGTCTCCTGGGAGCGTTACAAGACCTTCGTCGCCGCCGACGTCCCCGGCCTCATCGAGGGGGCGAGCGAAGGCCACGGCCTCGGCATCCGGTTCCTCCGGCACGTCGAGCGCTCGCGCCTCATCTGCCACCTCGTCGACGCGGCGGCCCTCGACCCCGAGGACCCCGACGCCGCCGAGAAGGCCGTCTCCGTCATCGAGGGCGAGCTCCAGGCCTTCGCCCCCGAGCTCGCCGCCCGCGAGCGGGTCCTCTGCGCGAACAAGATCGAGATCGCGAGCAAGGAGCAGATCGCCGCCGTGAAGGCCGCCGCGGCCCGGCGCGGCCTCCGCTTCTTCGCCATCTCGGGCGCGGCCCACAAGGGCCTCGACCCCCTCGTCACCTGGCTCGGCAGCCGGCTCGAGGCGATGCACGCCGTCAAGCCGCCCGTCACGCCCCTCCCCGTGCCCCCGGCCACCCCGGACGAGCCGGCGGGGGAGCCCTCCGATGCGTAACCGGACCCACCTCCTCGGCGTCTACGGCGGGTCGTTCGACCCCGTCCACCTCGGCCACCTCCTCCCCGTCGAGGAGGCGCGCGCCGCCATGGGCCTCGACGAGATCCTCTACGTCCCCGCCTTCGCGCCGCCGCACAAGCCGCAGGGCCCCTCGGCCTCGGCCTTCCACCGCTTCGCCATGTGCGCCATCGCCCTCGAGGCCTACCCGCAGCTCATCCTGTCCGACTTCGAGGCCTCCCGCGGCGGCACCACCTACACCGTCGAGACCCTCCGCCACGTCCGCGCGAACAACCCCGAGAGCGAGGTCTTCCTCGTCGTCGGATCCGACTCCATGGCCGGGCTCGGCACCTGGCGCGAGTGGCGCGAGATCGTCGCCAACCACCGGATCGTCGTCGTCTACCGCGAGGGCGTCGCCTGGTCCGACCTCAGGGCGAACCTCCCCGCCGAGCTCTCGGCCCGCCTCGCCCCGCTCGGGTCCCGGCCGCAGGACGAGGTGGCCGACGACCAGACCATTTTCTGGGCCGGGAACGCCCCGGTTACAATCTCCTCCACGTGGATAAGAAACGCACTCCCGAGCGCCCAAAGCCTGAGCGAAAGTCTGCCCCCCGCGGTGGAGCGGTACGCAAGGCGGCACCGCCTGTACGTCGCCCCGTAGCGGGGACGAAAGCCGCCGGCGCGACCAAACCCGCCGGGGCGAAGAAAGCCGCCGGCGCTCCGGCCAGGAAGGCCGCCCCGCCCCGGCGGAAGACGCCCGCCCGGCCCCCCGCGCCCCCCTCGGGCGGCGGCGTCGCCGAGCTCATCGCCGGCACCCTCGAGAAGACGAGCGGCAAGCGCGCCCCCGCGGCGACGGCCGCCGCCGAGAAGGCCCGCCTCGACCGCAACGCCGAGGCCGACGTCCGCGTCCAGCGCCAGATGCAGCGCGCCGTCCAGGCCCTCCTCGACAAGAAGGCCGAGAAGCTCGTCGTCCTCAACCTGAAAGAGCTGAACGCTTTCGCCGAGTACTTCGTCCTCGCCTCGGCCACGAACGAAAAGCAGGCCCAGGCGATGTCCGACGCCGTCGAGATGGCGATGAAGGCCCACGGGCGGCGCCCCTACTCCCACGAGGGCTACCACAAGGGCGCCTGGATCCTCCTCGACTACGGCGACGTCGTCTTCCACCTCTTCCACGAGGAGGC
>CALMDF010000475.1 GCA_937864895.1 uncultured Holophagales bacterium
GCGACGGCGTGAGGGTCATCGTCGAGGGGGCCGAGTTCGCCGACTACTTCTGGCCGGCCGCCGAGCAGATGGTCGAGATGTCGCACGAGTACTGGAGGACGAACGGGCGATTCGTCCCGAACGTCACGGTGCGCCTCGCCTCGGGCGGCTACATCGGCGGCGGGCTCTACCACTCGCAGAACATCGAGGGGTGGCTGACGACCCTTCCCGGGATCCGCGTCGTCGTCCCGGCGTTCGCCGACGACGCCGCCGGCCTCCTCAGGACCGCCGTCCGCTCGCGGGGCATCACGCTCTACCTCGAGCCGAAGTTCCTCTACAACTCGCCCCTGGCGAAGACCTTCGTCCCGGAGGGCTTCGCCGTTCCCTTCGGGAAGGCGCGCCTGCGCCGGGCCGGGACGGACCTGACGGTCCTCGCCTACGGGACGCCCGTTCACTGGGCGCTCGAGGCCGCCGAAACGCTCTCGAAGGAGGGGAAGGAAGTCGAGGTCCTCGACCTCCGCTGCCTCCAGCCGCTCGACTTCGAGGCCATCGCCACGTCCGTGAGGAAGACCTCCCGCGTCCTGATCGTCCACGAGGACAAGGTCCAGGGAGGCTTCGGCGGCGAGCTGTCGGCGAGGGTCACGAGCGAGCTCTTCGAGTACCTGGACGCTCCCGTGGAGCGGGTCGGGTCGGCCTTCACGCCGGTCGGCTTCAACCGGATCCTCGAAAGGGCGATCCTCCCGAGCACGCCGACCGTCCTCGAAATGGCGAGAAAAGTCCTCTCGTACTGAGAATCGCGACCCGGTGACCCCGCGCGGCCCGCCTCTTCCGGGGCGGGCCGCTCTATCATGGGAGCCATGTTCCCGGGGACGACAGGCTCATGCGGACCCTCCCGAGGCGGCGTCCGTCCACGTCTCCTTCCCCTTCTCCTCGCCCTCCTCTTGCCGGCCCCCTTCTCGGCCGCCTCCGACCGGGTTCGCCCCCTCGGCCAGGCGATCCTCGACATCTGGGAGGCGAAACAGGGCCTTCCCCAGAACACCGGCCAGGCGATCGCCCAGACTCCGGACGGCTACCTCTGGATCGGGACGCAGGAGGGGCTCGTCCGCTTCGACGGAACCCAGTTCACGCTCTTCGACCGGCGGACGACCCCCGGGATCACCGCGAACTCCATCGTCGCGCTCCTCGCCGAGGCGGACGGCACCCTCTGGATCGGAACGAACGGGGGGGGGCTCCTCCGGCTGAAGGGGGAACAGTTCCAGCCGTTCGGGCCCTCGGAAGGCCTGACCGGCCTGAAGATCCAGGCCCTCGCACGCGACGGGCGGGGAGCGCTCTGGGTCGGGACGGACGACGAGGGCCTCTTCCGCCTCGAGGGCTCCCGCTTCCGCCTCGTCGCGACCGGAGACGGCGTCGACGGCTTCCTCGTGCGCACCCTCTGCGTGGACCGCGCGGGAGTCGCCTGGGCCGGGACGACCGGGGGAGGCGTCACGCGAATGGAAGAGGGGGGCGCGAGGACCTTCACGACTCGCGAGGGGCTTCCGGCCGACGCCGTCTTCGCCCTCGCGCCGCACCCCGGCGGTGGCGTCTGGGTCGGCACCGCCGGCGGGGGGCTCGCCCGGATCGTCGACGGGCGCGTCTCGGTCTCCGAGGCCCCCCGCCTTCCCACGAACCAGGTCTCGGCGCTCCTCGTCGACCGCGACGGAAGCCTCTGGGTCGGCACGTGGGGGCGGGGCCTCTGCCGCGTCACGGGCGGCGACGTTGCGTGCCGCTCCGGCTCGACCGGCGACCTTCCCGCCGACCACGTCTGGAGCCTTCACCAGGATCGCGAGGGGAGCATCTGGGTCGGCACCTGGACCGAGGGGCTGCTCAGGCTTCGGCAAGGCGTCGTCGAGAACATCGGAAAGCTCGAAGGTCTCCGGAGCGAGAACGTCCGGGCGGTGACGCAGGACGCCGCGGGGACGATCTGGGCGACGACCGTGAGCGGCGGCCTGCACCGGATCGAGGGCGATTCGATCCGGACCTACGGGACCCGCGACGGGCTCCCGTCCGACCAGCCGTCGGCCCTTCTCGCCGCGCGGGACGGGCGGCTCTGGGTGGGCACCTACACCGACGGCCTCGCCGTCGGCCGGGACGGGGCCTTCTCGCGCGTTCCGCTCCCGCCCCCGGCCTTCGCCTCGCGTGACGTGAGGGCGCTCGTGGAGGACGAAGACGGGTCGGTCTGGGTCGGCCTCCTCCCCGGCGGGATCGTCCGCCTGCGGGACGGCGTGACGCGGCGCTACGGCGTCGCGGACGGGCTCCCGTCCGACCGGATCCTCTGCCTCCTCCCCGCGCGGGGCGGCGGGATCTGGGCGGGGACGACCGCCGGGCTCGCCCGGTTCGACGGAGGCCGCTTCCGCCCCCTCACGAAACGGGACGGTCTCCCCGACGACCGGGTCCAGGCCCTCGGCCTGGACGACGAGGGAACGCTCTGGATCGGAACGGGAAACGGGCTCGTCCGCCTCTGGGGAGACGAGATCCGGAGCGCCGGGACGAAGGAAGGACTTTTCGACAGCCAGGTGAAGGCCATCCTCCAGGACGGGGGCTGGCTCTTCATGACGTCCAACCACGGCGTCTTCCGCGCCCGTCGCTCGGACGTGTCGGCGACGATGGACGGCCGCAGGCGCCGTTTCTCTTCCGAGCACTTCGGCTTCGCCGACGGGATGCGCAGCGAGGGCTGCTCGGGAGGGACCCTGCCTGGCGCGATCCGCGCCGCCGACGGCCGGATCTGGGTCGCCACGACCCGCGGCCTCTCGGTCCTGGACCCGCGCCGTCTCGATCGGCCCCGGGCCTTCCTCGCCGTCAGGATCGAGAGCGTGCGGGCGGACGGGGCCCCCGTCGAGCCGGGCGACACCGTCGTCATCCCCCCCGGCTCCTCGCGGCTGGAGATCCGCTACGCCGGCATCAGCCTCGTCGCTCCGGGAGACGTCCGCTTCCGTTTCCGCCTGGACGGTTTCGACCCGGCCTGGGTGGACGCCGGAAGCGAGCGCTCCGCGAGCTACACGAACCTCGCCCCCGGGAACTACGTCTTCGAGGTCGCGGCGCGCCGCGGCACCGGAGCGTGGGTGACCGGGGCGAAGGCGACCGTGAGGATCGAGCCGACTCTCGGCCAGCGGGGCTGGTTCCGCATCGCGCTGGCGGGCTCGGCGCTCGCCCTCCTCGCCGCGGCGTTCCTCCACCGCGCCCGCCTGCATCGCCGTCGCAGGGAGGTCCTCGAGAGGCTCGTCGCCGAGCGGACCTCGGAGCTCGAGGCGGCGACGCGCGAGGCGGAGGACGCGAACCGGGCCAAGAGCGCCTTCCTCGCCACGATGAGCCACGAGATCCGCACCCCGATGAACGGCGTCATCGGGATGACGAGCCTCCTTCTCGGCACCCCCCTGACGCGCGAGCAGCGGCAGTTCGCCGACACGATCCGCCAGAGCGGAGAGACCCTCCTCCACCTCATCGACGACATCCTCGACTTCTCGAAGATCGAGGCGGGCCGGATGGGGCTCGAGAGGCGGCCCTTCGAGCTCCGGCCCTGCCTCGAGGCCGCGGTCGCCGTCCTCGCGCCGCACGCCGAGGAGAAGGGCCTCGAGCTGACCCTCGACGTCGACGACGGGGTCCCCGTGGCCGTCATCGGAGACGTGACACGGGTCAAGCAGGTCGTCATGAACCTCGTCGGCAACGCGGTGAAGTTCACCGACGGGGGCGAGGTCGCCGTCACGGCGGTCGCACGCCCCTCGGAGGCCGTGGTCCCCGGGACGATCGTCGATCTCGAGATCGCCGTTCGCGACACGGGGATCGGCATCGATCCCGAGCGCGCCACGTCGCTCTTCGAGTCGTTCCGGCAGGGGGACAGCTCGACGACCCGGCGCTTCGGCGGGACGGGGCTCGGGCTCGCGATCTCGCGCCGCCTCGCCGCGCTCATGGGAGGCACGATCACGCTCGAGAGCGACGTCGGGAGGGGCTCCACCTTCCGCTTCCTCGCGAGGCTGGAGGCCGCGAACCCGACCTCGTCGGCCTTCGTTCCCCCTCGCCCGACGGCTTTCGCCGGGCGGAAGGCCCTCGTCGTGGAGGGCGGCGCGACGACCCGCGGAATCCTCGAGCGGCTCCTCGGACGGTGGGGCTTCTCCGTCGTCGCGTGCGCGTCGCTCGCAGAGGCGTGCACGAAAGTGAGCCAGGGGGCGCGGTTCGACCTGGCCATCGTCGACCGGGGTCTCCGCGAGGGCGACGGCCTCTCCGCCGCCGCGAGTCTCCGGGCGGCCGGCGCCCCTCCCGCGCCCATCGTCCTCCTCGTCCCGCTCGGGGCCGACGCGGAGGAGGGGTCCGACGGTTTCGCGGCCCGCGTCCCCCGCCCGGTGCGGGCGGAGTCCCCCTACGAGACCGTCGCGGGGCTCCTGGGCGGCAGCCGCCCGGCGCGGCGGCGGATCTCCTCGGCGAGGCCGAAGTTCGACGCCGCGATGGCGGCCCGCCTCCCGCTGCGGATCCTCCTCGCCGAGGACAATCCGACGAACCGGGAGCTGGCCCTCCTCATGCTCGAACGGCTCGGCTACTCGGCCGACGTCGTCTCGAACGGCGCGGAGGCGGTAGACGCCGCCTGCCAGCGCGTCTACGACCTCGTCCTGATGGACGTCCAGATGCCGGAGCTCGACGGGATCGAGGCCACGCGCAGGATTCGCTCCGAGCTCGGTGCGAACGGCCCGCGCATCGCCGCGATGACGGCGCACGCCCTGCCGGGAGACCGGGACGCCTGCCTCTCCGCGGGGATGGACGACTACCTCGTCAAGCCGATCGGGATCTCCGACCTCGTGGCGGCTCTCGAAAGGGCCGCGGCCGCCCTCTCCCCCCTCGTCGAGGCCGCCGAGGTTTCGCCGGACTCTCCGCACGTCCTTCCGCCGGACACGATGCCCCCGCTCCCGACCCCGGCCGGGCTGGACGAGAATGCCTGGGCACGCCTCCACTCCTCGCTCGGCGCGCGTGCGGCCGACCTCCTGCCGGGGATCGTCCGCTCCTTCTCCCACGAGTCCGAGGGGCTCCTGGCGACCGCACGCGCGGCCCTGTCGTCGGAGAGCCGCGACGAGCTCCACCGGGCCATCCACACCCTCAAGTCGACGAGCGCGAGCTTCGGCGCCCGGGAGCTTTCCGATCTCTGCCGCGAGGCCGAGGCGATCGCCCGCAGCGGCGACGCCTCGACCCTCGTCCCCCTCCTCGACCGCATCGAAGCGGCGCTCGCCGCGGTGAGGCAGGCCCTGGACGCGCCCTTCGCCGCCCCTACCTTCCCTTCGGAGCCTCCGCCACGATCCGTGCAATGAGCGCCGGGTCGTCGGGGAGGAGGCCCGCCTTCGGCAGGCGGGGCGTCATCTCCGCCCAGCTCGGGTCGATCGCGAACGTCTTCCGGAAGAGCGGCAGCGCCTCTTCCACCCTGCCCATTCCGACGAGCGAGACCGCCGTCCAGTAGGTCATCTCGGCGTTGCCGGGAACGATCGCCTGCGCCGCCGAGTAGGCCCTCAGGGCCCCGGCGTCGTCCTTCTTCTCGACGGCGAGATCCCCCTCGTTCATGAGGTTGTAGGCGCGAGCGAGCGTCACGAGGCGGCGCAGCTCCGGCAGCGGCGCCGGGCTGTCCTCGACGCGCAGGTCGAAGACGCGGTCCTGCCAGGGCCGTCCCGTCGACGCCCCGCCGACGACGACGAGCGCCGCCGACTGCTTTCCGCGGATGTCCCCGCCCGCGGCCTCGGCCGCGTCGAGGGCCGCGAGCATCCGCTCCGCGAGGTCCCCCTTCGACTCCTCGAAGGCCTTCGCCATCGCCGGCCAGACCGTGGCGTTTCGCATCATGTTCGCCTGGACGGAGTAGTCTTTCCCGACGTGGTGGCCGGCCGCCTCGACGCAGCTCGCCCCGGTGTGGGCCGCGACCCGCCCGGCGGCGTCGATCATCGCCACCTGGCGCACCTCTCGCCCCGCGTCCGCGACGAGGAGCCCCTTCAGCGCGTCCGGCGCGCTCCGGCCCGCCTTCAGGAGCGACAGGCCGAGCGGCCCGTAGCTCGCGTCGACGAACGACTGCGTCGCCACGGCGCCGACGCCCGCCTCCGCCCACGGCACGAGCGCCCCGACCGAGAACCAGTGCGACTGGACCGCGACGCCGAGCTGGCCGGTCGCCGGGTCGCGCGCGACGATCGAGTAGGTGTGGACGGGGCGCGAGGGGACGGGGATCGCCGCCGGCAGCTCGGGGACGCCGAGCTCGGAGAGGACGAACGCCTGGTCGAACGCCGTCTCCTTCAGGCGGTCGTACCGGCCCGAGGACCCGCCGTGCCCTCCCGCCATGTTCGTCTTCAGCAGGAGCGGGGTCGGTCCGGTCTTCAGGGTCCGGAGCTTCGCGACCCACTTCGCCGGCTCCCAGTACATGACCTGGCTGTCGTTGAATGACGTCTTCACGAGGATCGACGGGTAGGCCCCCGGCTTCAGGTTCTCGTAGGGGCTGTACGACCTCATGTAGAGGTACTCGTCCCTGTTCTTCGGGTTCCCCCACTCCTCGAACTCGCCGACGGTGAGAGGAAGCGTCTCGTCGAGCATCGTGTTGATGACGTCGACGAACGGGACGTGGAGGATCGCGGCCCGGAAGAGCTCCGGCTTCAGGTTCAGGACGGCTCCGATCAGGAGTCCCCCCGCGCTGCCGCCCTGGATCGCGATCTTCTCCTTCGCGGCGACCTTCGCCGCGACGAGCGCCTCGGCGCAGGCCACGAAATCGGTGAACGTGTTCTTCTTCGACAGCATCCGCCCGGCGTCGTGCCACTTCTTGCCGAGGTCGCCCCCGCCGCGGACGTGGGCCATGGCGTAGACGACGCCCCGGTCCAGGAGGCTCGGGAGCGCCGGGTTCCAGTACGCGATGCCGGGCGCTCCGTACGAGCCGTAGCCGGTCAGGTAGAGCGGCGCGGTGCCGTCGCGCGGGACGTCCGTCCGCGAGACGACGCTGACCGGGACCCGCGTCCCGTCGGCGGCCGTCGCCCAGAGCCTCTCGGAGCGGTAGCGCGACGGGTCGTAGCCGCCCGGCACCTCGGTCTTCTTCAGGACCGTCAGCTCGCGCGTCGCGAGGTCGCAGGCGTAGACCGTCGGGGCGGTCGTGAACGACTGGTAGGTGAAGCGCCAGGCCTTCGCGTCGTACTCGCGGTTCGCCTCGGGAAAGACCGTCGAGATCGGCTCGGGCACCTCGACCCGCCGCATCGCGCCCGTGGCGAGGTCGAGGACCGAGAACCGCGAGACGGCGTCCACCCGCTCGGAGACGACGAGGTGGGCGCGGAACGCGTCGAGACCCGTCGCCATCACGCCCGCGCGGCAGGGGACGAGCTCCTTCCACGACGCCTTGCCGGGGGAGGACGCCGGGGCCGTCACGACGCGGAAGTCGCGGCAGAGGTCGTTCGTCCGGATGTAGAGGAGGTCGCCCGCGGCCTCCACCTCGTACTCGTGGTCCTTCTCCCGCGGCGCCACGACGCGGAGGGCCTCCTCCGGCTTCGCCGCCTCGACGAGCCGCCACTCGTTCTGCGTGTGGCTGTCGGAGCCGACGAGGACCCACCGGTCGTCGCGGGAGCGCGCGACGCGGAGCGTGAAGCGTTCGTCCTTCTCCTCGTACACGAGCGTGTCGGGGCCCGTCGTCCCGACGGCGTGCCTGTAGAGCCGGTACGGCCGCTTCGCGGCGTCCTCGACGACGTAGAAGAGCGTCTTCCCGTCGACCGCCCAGGCGAGGGAGTTCACCTTCTCGACGCGGTCGGGCAGAAGCTTCCCCGTCCCGAGGTCCTTCACGAAGAGCGTGTAGAGGCGGAAGCCCGTCGTGTCGATCGTGTAGGCGAGGAGCCTCCCGTCGTCGCTCGGCTCGAACGCCCCGCGCCCGACGTACTTCTCCGTCTTCGCGATCTCGTTCAGGTCGAGGACGACTTCCTCCGGCGCCTCGAGGCTCCCCTTCTTCCGGCAGGAGATCGGGTACTGCTGACCCTTCTCCGTCCGCCCGTACCAGAAGAACCCGCGATGACGGTACGGGACCGACAGGTCGGTCTCCTTGATCCGCCCGAGAGCCTCCTCGTAGAGCTTCTGCCTCAGGGCCTCGCCCGGCTTCGTCGCGGAGTCCGTGTACGCGTTCTCGGCGTCGAGGTACGCCTTCACCGCGGGATCCTGCTTCTCCCTCAGCCAGGCGTAGTCGTCCACGAGCTTCTCGCCGTGGATCTCGGTGACCTTCGGGGCCTTCTTCGCGACGGGGGGCTTCGCCACCGCGGGAGTTTCTCCCGCCGGGGCGTTGAACGGAACGAGGAGGAGGGAAAGAGCGACCGTTCGAATCGTGAGCACGAGCGACCTCCGACCGGAGAGGATAGATCGCCCGGGCGGAGAGGTCCCGGCTTTCTGCCTGGCCAGACGCACGGAGGCCCGGCCTCCGGCCGGGCCTCCGTCCGATTCCCGGGTTCGTTCCGGGGGCTACTGGCTCGGGGCCTTCCGTTCCGCCGCCCGGGCCTTCTCGTGCTGCGCCTTCTTCTCGGCGAGCATCCGGATCGTGGCGCCGTCGAGGGTGCCGGCGATCGTCACGGCGTCGCGGTCGCTTCCGACCTTGAACTTCCGGATGGCCG
>CALMDF010000476.1 GCA_937864895.1 uncultured Holophagales bacterium
AGATCTCGTTCGCGTGTGCCTCGTCGATCCTCGAGATCGCGAAGCCGACGTGGACGAGGACGTAGTCGCCGACCACGGCTTCGGGGACGTAGGCGAGGCAGATCTCCTTCGTCACACCGCCGAAGCTGACGACGCCCATCGTCATGCCGACGGGGCTCTCGTCGATGCGGACGATCTGGCCGGGAACTCCGAGGCACATGGGAACGCCCCCCCTTCCGAAGGCCGGAAGTATAGGGCGGGGCGGTCAGGCGCCGGACGGCGCCGCTGCGTGCTGCGGTGCGGCTTCGACCGGTTCGCGCTCGAAGACCTCGGCGAACCGCGCGACGAATCGCGCCGCCACGTCGGCGACCGCGGGCGGCGCGAGGGCCGCCCGCGCCTTCTCGAGCGAGGTGACGCCGCCGTCGGGAATGCCGCACGGGACGAAGAGGTCGAAGCGCTCGAGCCGAGTCGTCACGTTGATCGCGACCCCGTGCGTCGTGACCCAGTCGGAGAGGTGGACCCCGATGGCCGCGAGCTTGTCGTTCCCGACCCAGACCGACGACCAGCGGGCCGGGACGTCGCTCCGCGCCGCCTCGACGCCGAAGTCGGCGGCGGTGAGGATGAGGGTTTCCTCCAGCTTCCCGACGAACGACCGCACGTCGCGCTCGGCTCCCTCGAGCCGGAGGACGGGGTAGGCGACGAGCTGCCCGGGTCCGTGGAAGGTCAGCTTGCCGCCCCGGTCGGACGGGCGGAGGGCGACGCCGACCCGCGCGAGCTGGTCGGCGGTGACGAAAAGGTCGGTCGTGCCGGAGTTCCGGCCGACGGTGATGACGTCCTCGTGCTCGAGGAGGAAGAGCGTCTCGCGACCCCCTTCCTTCGCCCGCGCCGCGGCCTCCCGCTGGAGGGCGAAGACCTCGTCGTACTCCCGGGGACCGGAAGCGAGGAGAGAGACGACGTCCAGCGGGCGGCGCATTCCGGGGGCCGGCGGCGGTCGGGGGCTAGTCGATCTCGGGGAAGGCCCCGCCCTCGAGCGTCGCCTTGACGACGCCCATGAAGGCGTCGGCCTCGGCGCCGTCCACGAGCCGGTGGTCGAACGAGAGCGCCAGGTAGCCCATCGTCCGGACGGCGATCGTGTCGGTCCCGTCGGGAAGCTCGACGACCTTCGCCCGCTTCTCGATCGTCCCGATGTTCAGGATCGCCACCTGCGGCTGGTTGATGATCGGCGTGCCGAAGAGCGAGCCGTAGACGCCCGGGTTCGTGATGGTGAAGGTCCCGCCCTGCACCTCGTCGGGGAGGAGCTTCTTCGACCGCGCCCGGCCGGCGAGGTCGTTGGCGGCGCGGGCGAGGCCGACAAGCGAGAGGTCGTCGGCGTTCTTGATGACCGGGACGATGAGGCCCCAGTCGAGCGACACGGCGACGCCGAGGTTGATGTCGCGGTGGTAGACGATGTCGTCGCCCGACACGGACGCGTTGACGGCAGGGCGCGCCTTGAGGCCGGCGATGACCGCCTTGAAGATGAAGGGCATGTACGAGAGCTTCGTCCCGTACTGGGCGGCGAAGCGGTCCTTCACCTTCTCGCGCAGCTTCGCGATGGCCGTGTAGTCCACCTCGAAGACCGTGGCAACGTGGGCGGAGGTCGCCTTCGACTCGACCATCCGCTGGGCGATCTTCTTCCGCATCGGCGACATCGCCTCGACCGAGACGTTCGCTCCGGCGGGGAAGGAGATGACGGGGACGGCCGGGGCCGGCTTCGCGGGGGCCGGGGCGGCTGCGGGAGCCGCCGGGGCGGGAGCCGGGGTGGCGGCGACGGGGGCGGGCGCGTCACTTGACCGGGTCCGCCGGAGCGCATAGCATACGGCCACTGGAATCCGATGCCGCTGGCATTGCACGAAAGGTCCGCCTCCATGTTGATCGTCGCCGATGAGAAGGCTCTGGATACACCCATGGACTACGAGAGCGTGCCCAAGGTGGGCGCTCAGCTTGGCTCGGCTTCGGTGATCGTGATCGACGACTCGGTCAACATTGCCTGGCTGCTGAACAAGACGATGCACTTCTTTAAACACGAATCGTGCGGCAAATGCACCCCGTGCCGCGAGGGCACCTACTGGATGCTGCACCTGACCGAGCGCATTGCCGGTGGGCAGGCGACCCAGGAAGATGTCGACCTACTGCGCAGCGTTGCCGGGCAGGTCAAGAACAAGTGCCTGTGTGCGCTGGGCGAGTTCTCCATCGAAGCCGTGCTTACCGGCCTCGAGCGTTTCCCGCAGGATTTTTCGGAAAGAGTTAGCGCGGCGAAGTGACCGGCGCAACCGTCAAGTATCGTGGAGCTGATGATCAATGACTAAACTCGTTACGCTAACGATTGATGGCATCCCAGTGACCGTGCCGGAGGGCACGCTGATCGTGGACGCGGCCAAAAAGATCGGGGTCGACATCCCGGTTTTCTGCTACCATCCCAAGATGGAGCCGGTGGGGATGTGCCGCATGTGCCTGGTGGAAGTGGGCCGCCCGATGATCGACCGGGCGACCGGACAGCCGGTGCTGGAAGCGGATGGGGCGGCGAAGATCCAATTTGGCCCCAAGCTGGATACCGCCTGCACCACGCCGGTCTCGGAGGGGATGGTGGTGGTGGGCATGTCGGACAAGGTGA
>CALMDF010000477.1 GCA_937864895.1 uncultured Holophagales bacterium
GCTGCGGCTGGGGCTGCGGCTGGCCCTGTGCCTCGCCCCCGCGGCCCCGCCCCCGCTCGCGTTGCTGCCGGCGCCGGGCGTCCTCCGCCTCGCGCTGGCGCTTCTTCTCCTCGCGTCGCTTCTCTTCCTCGGCCTTGCGGGCCGCCTCGCGGACGGCTTCCTCGGCCCGCCAGGCGGCGTCGATCTCGTCGGCCTCGGCCCGCTCCTCCTCCGAGAGGACGGAGCGATACGTGACGACGATCTCGCCGCACTCCGCCTGGGAACGGATCGCCTCGACGATCCGCGCGCGCACCGGGGTGTGAGCTTCCTCGACGACGAGCGGCACGCAGCTGCGGTCCGAAAGGACCATCCGGGTGAAGAAGACCCGCTTCTCCTCGTCGGGATCCGCGGCCTTCACGTCGAGGTAGTAGAAGTCCCGGTCGTGGTCGAAGTCGTTCCCGACCATCCGGAACCGGGGCAGCGCCTCGTGCACGAGCTCGGCCAGGATCTCGAGGTACTTCTCTCCGAGCTCCCAGGTCTGCTCCATCGCGACGACCCGGTCCCGGAACATTTTCGTGATCGCCATGCGCGGTGGTCCTCGTCCCCGCGCGACGGGCGCGCGGGGTCTCCGGAGTCTAGCAACCGCCCAGGGCGAGGACCGTCCGCGCGTGCGCTTCGGGCGTGAACCTCTCCGCGAGGGCCACGGCTCCCGCCGAGAGACGTTCCGCGAGCCCGTCGCGGACGAAACGGACCATCGCCGCGGCGAGGGCGTGCGCGTCTCCTGGCGGGACGAGGAGCCCCGACACCCCGTCCTCGACGACGACCGCGAGGCCCGGAACGTCCGAGCCGAGGACGGGCCTCCCGTGCGACACGGCGTCGGCGGCGATCCCCGATCCCGTCGCGTGGCGGTAGGGACAGACGACGGCGTCGCAGGCGTCGAAGAGGAGGCCCCGCTCGCCGTCCGGGAGGAACCTCAGGAAAAGGTGGACTCCCGGCGGCGCCGGCCGCTCCGCGAGCGCCTTCGCCTCTCCCCACGGCTCCCCGGCGAGGAGGAGGACCGCCTCGGGAAGCACCTTGCGCACCTCGCGGAACGCCTCCAGGAGGACGTCCCACCCCTTGTACGGCCGGAGGAGTCCGCTGAAGAGGAAGACCGGGACCCCCTGAGGAAGGCCGAGGCGTTCCCGGGCCTCCCCTCTCGGGACGAGAGGGCCCGGCTCCGACGGATGCGGCACGAGGACCGCCCGCGCCTCCGGGACCTCGACCCGCGCCGTGGCCAGGTCTCCCTCGTTCTGCACGGCGAGGACGTCCGCCCGGCGGAGGGCGAAGCGGGCGAGCGCCCGCCTCGGCGCGCCCGCCTCGTGGTCGGCGAGGTTGTGGCAGAGGAGGAGGCGGACGGCGTCCGGCGCCTCGGCCCGGTGCGACGAGAGGAAGAGGGCCAGGTGTGGCGCGAAGACCGAGGTCCAGAACGCCGCGGCGGCGAGGCGCGCCCCGCGGGCCGCCGCGAGCTCGGCCGCCCGCCGGAACGAGAGCGGGTCGAAGCCGTCGAGGACGGGGAGCACGTCCAGGTCAGGCGGGAATCCCCCGTCCCCCCGGTCGGACTCCCCCGGGTAGAGCGCCCTCGGGTACATCCGCGAGAACGTCAGGACGAGCGGGACCTCCCCGAGGCGGGACATCGCCCGGGCCAGGCGGACCGTCTGGTCGGCGATCCCGCTTCGCCAGGGAGGAACCGGGCCGAGGAGGACGACGTTCGTCACCGGGCGAGGAGGAACGCCTTCAGGTACTCGGTCTCGGGGCAGTCGATCGAGACGGGGTGGTCCGGCCCGGCGCCCCGCCGCTCGAGGATCCTCGCCGGGACGCCGGCGTCGAGCGCGGCGGCGAAGAGGACCTTCTGGAAGAGGTCGATCGAGACGGGCCCCGAGCAGGAGCACGCGAGGAGGACGCCGCCCGGAGCGAGGAGCTTCAGCGCGAGACGGTTCACGTCCTTGTAGCCGCGGCAGGCGCGGTCCACGTCGAGCGTCTTCTTCGCGAACGCGGGCGGGTCGGTGACGACGACGTCCCACGTCTCTCCCCTCGCGACCCGCTCGCGCAGGTCCTCGAAGGCGTCGGCGACGACCGTCTCGACGAGAGAGAGGTCCTGGCCGTTCGCGGCGTGGTTCTCGCGCGCGAGGGCGAGGGCCGGCGCGGAGACGTCGACGTGCGTGACGCGCGTGGCGCCCCCCGCGAGGGCCGCCACGCCGAAGGCGCCCGAGTAGGAGAAGAGGTTCAGGACGCTCCGCCCCGCCGAGAGGCCCCTGACGAGGTGGCGGTTCTCGCGCTGGTCGAGGAAGAAGCCCGTCTTCTGCCCGCCGGCGAGGTCGGCGAGGAACGTGAGGCCCCTCTCGCGGAACGGCACGCGACCCGGCGGCGGGCTCCCCGCGAGGAGCTCGTCCTCGAGCGGGAGCCCTTCTCCGTGCCGGCTCGCCACGTCGTTCCGCTGGAGGATCGTCGCCCCGGGGAACCGAGCGGCGAGCGGCGGGAGCCAGAGCGGCCGCGCCGCCTCGGTTCCCGCCGTCGTCGCCTGGACCGCGAGGACGTTCGCGTAGCGGTCGACGACGAGGCCGGGGAGGCCGTCTCCCTCGGCGTGGACGACCCGGTAGCCGTCCGTCCCGGGCGGGACGAAGCGCTCCCGAAGCGCCACCGCCGACTCGACGAGACCCGCCACCCAGGACGCGTCGAGAGGGCCGTCGCCGAAGCGCCAGATCCTCGCCGCGATGGAGGAACGGGGCGAGAGGAAGCCGCGCCCGAGGAGGGCGCGGGAGGGGGAGCGGACCTCCACCTCCTCCGCCGGTGGGGACGGGCTTCCCGCGAGGGCCCGGGAGAAGACCCAGGGGTGGCGGCGGCGGGCGGCGTCGTCGCGGCCTGGCCGGAGAAAGAGCTGCGTCGTCATTCGGCTCGCGAGTTTAGGCGGGAGACGCGGCGCGGTGTACGCTTTCGGCCCGGATGGAGCTCGTCCTCGCCCTCCTTCTCGCGGCCTCCCTCGTCGCCCTCGCGGCGACATGGAGCGCCCTCAGGACCGAGCGGGCCCGCGCCCACAGGCTGCGCGAGAGCGCGGCCGCGGCGCGTTCCGAAGCCGTCCCCGTCCGGCCGGACGCGAGCCTGGAGCCACGGCCTGCCGCCGGCACGGCCGGGTCCGTCGCCGCCGTCGCCAACGTCGCCAGCGTCGAAGCGGCGCTCCCCGCTCCGGCGCTCGTGCGCAAGGAGGCCGGACCGGCCCGGACGGCCTCCTCGTTCGACCGGCTCGCCGAAGCCCTCGCCGCGCCTTCCGGGCGCCTCGCGGCGAGCATCGAGGCTTCGGGGCCGGTCCTGTCGGCAGCGGCCGACCGGCTCCGGACGCCGATTCCCCCTTCCGTCGCGGCACCCGGCGTGGAGGCGGTCGCGGTCCCCGACTTCCGGGTCGGGACCCTCGAGGAGGCCGTCACGACGGCCGAGCGTCTCTCGGACGAGAGGTCCCGGCTCGCCGACGATCTCCGGAGCCTCCGCGCGAGCCTCGAGAGGGTGTCGGCCCTCGACGCGGGCCTCGGGCGGAGCCTCGCCGAGCTCTCGCGGGCCGCCGACACGCTCCTGCCGCTCGCCTCTTCCGTCTCCGGCCTCGCGGACCGCGCCAACCTCCTGGGCCTGAACGTCTCGCTCCTCGCGGCGCGCGCCGGGGAGGCGGGCGCACCGTTCGAGGAAGCCGCCACGGAGCTGCGAGGCCTCTTCGAGGAGGCCCGCCGACTGTCCCGGGAGCTCGCCGAGATCGCCCGGCGCAGCGAGGGGGGAAGCCGCAAGGTGGCCGCGCTGGTCCAGGAGTCGGCCGGTTCGACCGCGACGGGCCAGGAACGGGGCGCGAGGGCGGACGAACGCCTCGGCGTCCTCAGGGAGCTCTGCGGGCACCTCGACGGCAGCCTCGCCGAGTCCCTCCGGTCGGTCCGGAGCGCCGCCGAAGGGGCGGAAGCCCTGTCCCGGAGCCTCGACGTCGCGAGGACTTCTCTCGAGGCGAAATCCGGCGAGAGCACGCGCCTCCGGGCGGAAGCGGAGACGGTCCGCGTGGCGCTCAGGTCGGCCGCCGAGCGGATCGAGGCTCTCCGCCTCGACGGCGGCGCGCTTCGAGCCGCCGTCGCCCGGGTCACCCCGGGCGCTTGACACGCCGCGAGCGGATTCAGAGACTGCGAAGACCGATGACCATCGACACTCTCGCGCCCGAAGTCGTCCTCGCGGAGTGGAAGAGCGGAGACCTCGAGGACCTCGTCCAGATGGGAATCACGGCCGCGCGGGCGAGCTCCTACGAGCGGGGCCTCATCTTCCTGGCGGAGGCCTATCACCACCTGAGCCGCGACCAGCACCGGCTCTCCGGCCCTCTCCTCTCGTACTACGGCCTCTGCCTCGCGCTCCACCGCGGACGAATCCGGGAGGCCGCCGAGTTCTGCGGCCTCGGCGTCGAGAAGGACCGCTACAACGCCGACGTCCACCACAACATGGCGCGCGTCTGGATGGCGGGCCGGAGCCGCCGCAAGGCCGTGGAGTCCCTGGAGAGGGGCCTCGCCCTCGACTCGAAGCACACGGGGCTGCTCCTCCTCCGCAGGGAGCTCGGAGCGCGGAAGACGCCCGTCCTTCCGTTCCTTCACCGGGACAACCCACTGAACATCTCCCTCGGGAGGTTGCGCGCGCGGATGAAGGAGCAGCGGAAGACGGCCGCCTCCCTGGGACCCGGCCGAGG
>CALMDF010000478.1 GCA_937864895.1 uncultured Holophagales bacterium
GCCGACGGTAAGGCCGCGCCGTACGAGTTCCTCGACTAACGCCGTGAGCAACGTCGTCTTTCCGTGGTTCTTGCGACCGACAATATGGATGCGTTTCACGGCGATGTGTCTCTTGATAGTGATGTGGCAGGACGAGGGGCCGGAGAGGAGGCTCATCGCCGGGGGGCTCCCGCCCGTGACGGAAACCGTCCTCGACCAGCTCCGCGCGCGAGGGTACGGGGACATCTGGGTGGTCCGCGAGCCGGAAGAGGGGCTCCAGTCGTTCGGGTGCGTCAACGCGGCCGGCCGGAACCGCGCGGGCGGATACTGGGAAGGCGTCGGCGACCCCCGGCGAAGAGGGGTCGCCGCGGCACCGGGCCGGGACGTGGCGCCCGCGCGGTAGCGAGCCCTTTCCCGGCTCCCGCTCCCTTTTTTCCTCCCGTCAGCGCGAGAGCTCCTCGTAGAGCGTCAGGAGCGCCTGGGTCCCCTCCTCGCCCCGCCCCTTCGCTTCGAGCGCGGAGAGGAGCTGGTGGACGAGCGCGGCGCCCGGAAGGGGGACGCCGTTCGCGCGGGCCGCCTTCAGGACGATCGCGAGATCCTTCTGCTGGTGCTTGATCGCGAACGCCGGCCGGAAGTCGCGGTCGAGCATCTTCCTGCCGAGGACCTCGAGCGCCCAGGAGTTCGCGGCGCCGCCGGTCAGCGCGGCGTGGAGCGCCTCGAGCGGGAGGCCCGCGGCCTTCGCAAAGGCCATCCCCTCGGAGACGGCGGCGAGCGTCCCGGCGACGATGACCTGGTTCGTCGCCTTCCCGAGCTGGCCCGCCCCGGAGGGACCGAGGAGCGTGATCCGCTTTCCCATCGCCTCGAGGACGGGGCGCGCCTTCTCGAGCGCTGCCGCCTCGCCGCCGACGAAGAACGAAAGCGTACCCTCGTTCGCCCCCTTCTGACCCCCCGAGACCGGCGCGTCGAGGAACGCGACGCCCTTTTCGGCGAAGCGCGCGGCGACGTGGCGGGCGACCGCGGGGTCGATCGTCGAGCAGTCGACGACGACCGTGCCGGGGCGCGCCCCCTCGATCGTCCCGCCGGGACCGAGGTGGACCTCCTCGACGTCGGGCCCGTCGGAGACGCAGGAGACGACGACGTCGGCGAGCTCGGCGACGCGCGCCGGGCTCGGCAGCGGAGTGACCGCGGCGGGGCCGCCGGCGAGGTCGCTCGCGAGGCGGATCGCCTTCTCCATGGTCCGGTTCGTGACGGCGAGGGGGAACCCCCTGGCGGCGAGGTTGCGGGCCATGCCGAGGCCCATCGTGCCGAGGCCGGCGAAGCCGGCGCGGAGGGAGGCGTTGGCGTTCATGCGGCGAGTGTCGACGCCCTGTCGAAACGCGTCAACGTTCGTTACCATTCCGGAATGGCGCGGAACGGGGAGCGGACGATCCTGCCGGCGCTGGCCATCCTCGGGTTCCTCGCCGCCGCGCTCGCCTACCTCCCCGCGGCGCGTTTCCTGCGCTACGCGACGATCGCGTTCTTCGCGCGCGAGGCGTCCTGGCACCTCGCGCTTCCCGTCGTCGTCCTCCTCGCCCTCCTCCACGAGGCGCTCGTCCGCGGCCGGCTCTACGGCTGGCTCCGCGGAAGGGTGAGGGTCGGCTTCGCGGCGCCGATCGCGGCCGTGGCCGGCGTCGTCGCCCCCGTCGCCGTTCGCCTCTGGCTCTTCCCGTTCCCCGCGGTGCCGTGGCCGCTCGTCCTCGGGCAGGCGGTCGTGGCCGAGCTCCCGCTCTCGCTCGCCCTCTGCCTCCTCGCCCTCGGCACCGGGCGCTGGCTGACGAGCGGCGCCGCGCTCGCCCTCCTCTGGACCGCGCGGTTCGTCGTCGTCCCGACTTTCCACGGGAGCCCGCTCCCGACCCTCGAGATCTTCGCCGCGGTCCTGGCCGCGGTCGTCGTCGCCCTCGTTCTCCACAGGCCGCTCGCGCCCCACCGGGAAGCGTTGGAGGGACTTTCGTGAAGATCGAAGCGCTCGTGCAGCTCGACCTCTTTTCCGAAGCACCGCCGACCCGCGAGGAGCTCCGCGCCGACCAGGCGTCGCTCCAGGCGCTCTACGACGCGCTCGCGGGCGCCTACCGGCTGCCGCCCGCGCGCGTGGAGCTCTCGTCGCGGCGCGCGACGGGCGGCGTCATCCAGTACGGCCCGCCGCACGTCATCCGGATCTCGTCGCACATGTCGTCCACGGACCGTCGCCAGACCCTCCTCCACGAGACGGCGCACGCGATCTGCCACGACCGGTGGGGAGTCGACGAGGGGCATTCGTCGCGCTTCTGGGAGGTCGCGCACGAGCTGGGCGTCACGAGGAAGACCGCCCCGGAGACCGACCGGCTCGCGACGATCCGGGCGCGCAACGCGCGCTACACGTACCGCTGCGTCGGGTGCGCCGGTGAGTGGACGCGCCGGAGCCCCTTCGGCCGCGCCCGCCTCTGCGCCGCGTGCGAGGGGAAGGGGCGCCCGTCGCGCCTCATCCTCGTCCGCCGGCCGAAGCGGGCGGCTCGGCGCAAGGGCTGACAGCCGGTCCGCGGCGCGCCCCGTGAAGTCCGTCTGCGTCTACTGCGGGTCGAACACTGGCCGGCTTCCGGCCTACTCCGAGGCGGCGAGGCAGCTGGGGAGCGCGCTCGTGGAGCGGGGCCTGGGCCTCGTCTACGGGGGAGCGAGCGTCGGGATCATGGGCGTCGTAGCCGACACGGTGCTGGCGCTCGGCGGGCACGTCACGGGGGTGATCCCGGAGTCGCTCGTCAGGAAGGAGATCGCGCACCGGGGCCTCTCCGAGCTCCGCGTCACCGCGTCGATGCACGAGCGGAAGACGCTGATGGCCGGGCTGTCCGACGGTTTCGTGGCGCTTCCGGGCGGCATCGGGACTCTCGAGGAGGTCTTCGAGGCGTGGACGTGGGCCCAGCTCGGCCTTCACCACAAGCCGTGCGGCCTCCTGAACGTCGCGGGCTACTTCGACGGGCTCGTCGCCTTTCTCGACCACGCGGCCCGGGAGCGCTTCGTGAGGGCGGCGACCCGCTCGATGCTGATCGTGGGGGACGATCCCGGCGGGCTCCTCGACCGCTTCGAGAGCTACCGCGCCCCGGCCGTCGAGAAGTGGATCCGGAACGGGGAGTCGTAGCCGCGGTCCTCGCGGGCCGGCGCGCGGCGCCGGTGCCGGCCTCCCCGCCCGAGTGCCCGCCCGACTTCTGGAGCCGCCTCTCGAGCTCCTCGTCCGCCGGCCATCCCTTCGTGTCGCGGAGGTACTCGTAGACGAGGAGCTGGTTCTTCCGGGCGAGGGCCTCGTCGTCGACGTCGTCCTTCGTCTTCGCGTCCTGGCCCGAGGGTTTCTTGTGCGCCCTTCGCCAGGCGACGTGGGACCCCTCGTGAACGAGCTCCACGGTCGTCTGGAGCGCCTTGCCCCGGTACCCCTCGTCCAGGAAGATCCTCGTCCCGTCCCAGTCCGCCCGGCTGCCCTCGATCGTCCCCCCGTAGACGATGTTCCCGCTCGCGAGATAGGCCTTGAGCTCCCTGACGACCTTCCGGCCGGCATCCGACTTCCCGAACGGGGACTCCTCGATGACGCTGATGTCGTAACCGAGGAGCGTCACGTCGTCCTTCCGCTGCCGGGACGCCTCCTCGTCGGCCTCCCGCTTCCGCCGGGCCGCCGCGTCCTCCACGGGTGTGCCTCCCATGACGAGCGAGAGGGCCATGCCGAGCGGTCCCGACGGGCTCGACCGGGTGCGGCTGAGCGTCCCCGGATCGATCCACTCGCGTCCGACGTTCGTCGTGCAGGTCGGGCCGGGTCTCTTGCCTCCCATGACGAGTCCTCCCTTGTCCTTCCCGAATCCTCCCCCGGGGAATCTCCCCGATTGTGTGACGAAAGGCACCGGTTCGCCGGGGTCAGCTCCCGGACGGGGAAAGGGGCGCGTCGAGGCGGAAGACCGGCACGAGCCCGACCGACTCGTCCCAGTAGGGGGTCCGCGTGTAGAAGAACCTGTGACGCGCGCGGGCGTCGGCCGCGAACGCCGGGTCCTCGAGCTTCTGGCGCCACTCGGCCGCGAGCTTCGGGTCGTCCTTCAGCATCTTCGCGGCGAGGGGCTCGAGGACGCGCGTGTCCATGTACTCCTTCGTCTCGAGGCAGGCCGAGAGCGCGCCCCACGAGAAGAGGGGATCGGCCCCCTCCGGCGCCAGGAGGAGGAACGCCACCGGGGCCAGCGGGTCGTCGAGCGGGACGTAGAGAGAGCCGGCCGGCAGCGTGCGCGTCTCGACGCCGCGCGCGATCTTCGCGCTCACGCGGACGCGCCCCTGGTAGGGCGCGCTCGCGAGGGTCGGCTCGCTCGCGCGGTACGTCCCGACGGCGAGGGTCCGCGGCTCGGCGAGCTTCGTGAACCGGATGCCGTGGGCCGCGAGCTTCTCCTCGACGACCGGCCAGCCGGCGGGGACGAGGTGGGCCGCGGGGCGCGCCACCGTCAGCGTCGGCTTCGCGCGCCGGTAGACGGGCATCGGGACGGTCACGGGCTTCGCCCTGTCCCAGACGAGGCGCGGCCGGCCGGTGACGGGGGAGACGACCGTCTCCCAGGCGTAGCCCGGGAAGTCGATCTTCTCGGGGCGGTACATTTCATAGCGCACACCGAGGTTCGCGACCCACGAACGTTTGAAAAAGAGACCGTCGATCTCGTCCTCGGCGTAAAGGCTCGCCGTGTTGAGCGCCGGGGACGCATCG
>CALMDF010000479.1 GCA_937864895.1 uncultured Holophagales bacterium
CGAGTCCGGCTCGACCGAGGCCCTCCGCCCCGCCTCGCCGCCTTCGAGCCGCAGGCCTCCGGGGACCCCGTTCTGCGCTTCGAAACAGACCTCAGGTAAGAGAACGAGACGTTTCGTCACAGGTCCGCCCGCGTGGGAACCCGGCGCCCCCCGACACCGTACAGACGGCCATGACCGCCGTGCTCTCCGCAGAAGGGCTCTCGAAGACCTTCCGGACCCCGTTCTCGAGGCGGGAAGTGAGAGCCCTGGACGGTCTTGACCTGTCCGTCGCCGCTGGCGAGGTCTTCGGACTCCTCGGACCGAACGGGGCGGGGAAGACGACGACCGTCAAGATCCTCCTGGGCCTGACTCACCCCACTTCCGGGCGGGCGGAGCTCTTCGGGCTCCCCGTCTCGGACCCCGGGAGCCGCCGCCGGGTCGGCTACCTTCCCGAGGGACACCGGTTCCCGGGATACCTCACGGCCCGTCAGACGCTCTCGATCTTCGGCCGGATGTCGGGGGTCGCCCCGTCCGGGGTGAAGAGCCGCGTCCCCGAGCTCCTCGCCCGGCTGAGGCTCTCCGACTGGGCCGACGTCAAGGTGAAGAAGTTCTCGAAAGGGATGACGCAGCGGCTCGGCCTCGCCGCCGCCCTCGTCCACCGGCCCGATCTCCTCCTCCTCGACGAGCCGACCGACGGGGTGGACCCGGTGGGGCGGCGCGAGATCCGGGACCTTCTCCGCGAGGAGGCCGCGCGCGGCGCTGCGATCCTCCTCAACTCCCACCTCCTCTCCGAGATCGAGATGACGTGCGACCGCGTGGCCGTTCTCAAGAAGGGACGCTCGGTCGCCGCGGGACGGATCGCCGACCTCACGGCGCAGGGCTTCACCTACCGGTTCGCCGGCACGGGGATCGACGAGGCCCTCCTCGGCCTCTTCCGCGAGACGGGGGCCGCGGCCGAGCGGGTGAACGGGCACGTCAAGCTGACGGCGCGGGACGCCGGGCACCTGAACACCCTCGTCGACGTGGCCCGGGTCCGCGGCGTCCTCGTGACCGAGCTCACGCCCGTCCGCTCGACCCTGGAGGACGTCTTCGTCGACCTCGTGAAGGCGGGAGAAGCGGGAGACGCCGGAGACGCCGAGGAGGCCGGAGCGGCGCCGCCGACGGAAGGGAGCCCCCGATGAGAGTCCTCGCCGCGAACGTCGAGGAGGTCTTCCGCGAGGCCGCGGCGCGATTCACGCTCGTCGCCTACGCGGCCCTCTCGACGCTCTTCATCGCCCTCTTCGCCGCCGCCGTGAACCTCGACGTCGTGGACGGCGCTCTCGCCGGCGCGAAGCTCTTCGGCAAGGAAATCCAGATGGGGCCGCGTTCGGTCGACCTCGACCGGCTCGTTCTCGGCTTCGAGGCGGGCTTCTCGGGCTTCCTCTACGTCGTCGCGACCTTCCTCGCCGTCTTCGCCACCGCGCACCTCGTGCCGCGCCTGCAGGAGAAGGGGACGATCGACCTCTACCTCTCGCGGCCCGTCGGGCGGGTGGGCCTCCTCCTCTCGCGCTTCGCGGGCGGCCTCCTCCTCGCGGGGCTCAACGTCGCCTACCTCGTCGGCGCGATGGGGCTCCTCATCTGGTGGAAGACGGGCGTCGTCCACCCCCGGTTCTTCCTGGGCGGGGCGATCATCTTCTTCACGATCGCGACGCTCATGGCGTTCGCCTTTCTCGTCGGCGTCGTGACCTCCTCGACCGCCGTCTCGATCATGGCGACGTTCGCCGTCTTCTTCCTCGCGGCGATCCTCACGAGCCACCGGCAGATCGAGGCGGCCCTCGCGACCGAGTGGGCGGCTTCGCTCGTCCGCGGCTTCTACTGGGTGCTCCCGAAGACGGGCCAGCTCGCCCAGGCCACCGTCGACTTCGTCTCGGGCGGCGAGCTCTCGCGCCGCACGCGCGAGATCGACCACCTCGCCGTCTTCGGCACGACCGGGCTCTTCGGCCTCGTCTCCCTCTCGCTCTCCGCGTACCTCTTCCGGAGAAAGGATTTCTGAAATGAGACGCCTCGCCTTCGCCACCGTCCTCTGCTCGACGCTCGCCCTTCCCGCCGCCGCGGCCCGTCCCGCCGACGACGCGCTCGCCCTCGTGCCGCCGGAGTCCGTGACGGCGGGGATGCTCCGCGTCTCGGACCTCCGGACGAGCCCGCTCGCGGCGCGGCTCTTCGCCGACTTCGACAGCGCCGCCGTGGACGGAGACGCCGCGAAGTTCCTCGCCGAGGCACGCCTCCACCCGATCGACGACGTCGACCTCGTCGTCTTCGCCGCCCAGCCGGGCGACAAGGGCAACGCCCTCGTCGCCTTCGAGGGACGGTTCGAGCCGCGGCGACTCTCCGCGGCCGTCGCCGCGCGCGGGGCCGAGGCGCGCACCGCCCCCGGCGGGGCCTACTTCCTCCTCGCGGACGAGGAGCACCCCGGCCGGAAGGACGGCGCGGTGGCGTTCGTCAGCAACCGGCTCATCGTCGCGGGGTCCGAGGACGCCGTCGTGAAGGCTCTCGCCGCGCGGGCCGCCGGCGGCTCCGGGTTCACGGGCGGCGCCGGCCTCGGCGCCCAGCTCGGGAAGGTGGATGCCAACGCCTCCGGCTGGCTCCTCGTCGACCGGACGAAGCTCCCGGACGCGAAGGGCTCGCTCACGCTCTCCGGCAACGGCGACCCGGCCCGGAACGTGATCGGGGCCATGAACCTCGTCTCCGCCTTCGCCTTCCAGATGACCGTGAAGGGCGACTCCCTCCGGCTCTCCGGCGCCGGCTACAGCGACGACGCCGAGACGCGCGAGCTCCTCGAGGACGCCCTTCGGGGCATCCTGGCCGCCGCGCGGATCGCGAGCGAGGACAAGCCCGAGGTCGTCTCGGCCATCCGGAAGTTCAAGGTCGGAAGCGACCGCGACGCCGTGACGATCGCCGG
>CALMDF010000480.1 GCA_937864895.1 uncultured Holophagales bacterium
AAGGCCGCCGCCACTCCGGGGGAGTGGAAGAAGCTGAAGAAGGTCGAAGAACGCGCGCTGGCGGAGGCCCTCGCGAAATCGGTCGAGCAGCCGCCGCTCGTCGGGAAGGAGGGCTGACGAAATGATCGCCGCCGCAGTCCTCACCATGTACCTCCTCCTCGGCGGTCACGCCATGTTCGGATCGGACATCTTCGGCAAGGAGACCGGTGCGGCCATCAAGAAGGTCGTTTCCGACGAGGGGCGGAGAGCGGAAGCCCTGCGCGTCGTCGAGCAGGCCAGAAAGCAGCTCGAGGCGACGACGAAGAGGGGCTCGAGGATCGCGAAGGAGTTCCAGAAGGCCGACGCGGACCAGGCGGCCGGCCGACCCGAGCTCCAGCCGTTCCTCGACTCGCTTTCAGAGGATAGGAAGGGCGCCCAGAAGGAGACCCTCGACAGCATCTTCGCCCTGAGGAAAGCGCTGACCGAGGAGGACTGGAAAGCCGTGTTCGCCCCGCCGAAGGTGTAGGCGAAACCGCGCCCGAAGAGGAGTCCGATGCGTCGTTGTTCCCTGCTCCTGCTGCTCTGGTCGCTTCCCGCGACGGCCCAGACCGTGATCATCTCCGCCCCCTCCCTCTTCATCGCGCCGAACGAGGGACGGAACCCCGCGGGCCAGATCGAGGGGATCGAGGGCGGGGCCTTCACGGCCCGGGCCGCCGACGTCGGCGCCATCTTCTACAACCCCGCCGGCCTCGGGCTCTCGAAGAAGAGCTCGGTCAGCGCCGCCTCGGCGGCCTACGAGTGGACGTTCTACTCGGGCGAGGTCGGGGACGTCGCGGACACGGGGTCGCGCCTCAGCAACAACGGCCGGCTGTTCGGCTTCGTGATCGGCGGCGACGTCCTCGGGAACGAGAAGCTGAGCCTGGGCCTCGCCTTCCCGACGCCGGTCTCCTGGAAGCCGACCCTGCAGCTGAGCGGGATCGTCGGCACCGGGTACTCCGGCACGGGGATGATCTACTCGACCGACGGCTCCTACACCGACGTCCTCCCGACGATCGCCGCCGGCTACGCCCTACGGCCCGGCCTTCGCGTCGGGGGCTCGCTCGGGCTGTCGTTCCTCACCCTCTCGAACAACCAGAACGGCGCCCTCCAGGGGATCACCCCCGATGGCTCAGCGCTCGCCCAGAGGACGTTCCGCGCCGACGGCACGAGCTACGACCTTCTCCTCACGGGGGGGCTGCAGTGGGACCTCTCGCCGGCCGTGACGCTCGGCCTCGTCGTCACCGCGCCCGGGCTCAGCCTCGGGGGCACGACGAGCCTGATCGCCGAGGAGACGACCGCGACGGGCGGCGGATACCGGACGGCGTGGTTCCGTGACCCGGAGGCGGAGTTCCAGGTGAAGCACCCGACCCGGGTGAGCCTCGGCCTCGCGTGGCGCTTCGCGCGCGGGGAGGTGGAGGCCAACGTCAAGTACTTCGCCGGGATCTCGAAGTACGAGATGTTCTCGAGCGAGGTCCCCGGGGTCTGGACGGCCGTCTCCCAGGGCGAGAGCCGGACGGGGGCGGCGGTCTTCGCGCCGACGTACGACGAGCGAGAGGCCGTGACGAACGTCGCGATCGGCGGTCGGTACGACCTGACGAAGAAGACGTCCCTTCACCTCGGCTTCTTCACGTCGCAGTCGCCGGTCGGCGACGAGTCCGTCTTCTCGATCGTCGACCTGTATGGAATCTCCACCGGCGTCTCGCTAAACTGGGCCCACCTTTCGGGGTCAATCGGGGTCGTCTACGAGTGGGGCGACCAGGGAATCGCGCTCTCCCCTTCGAGCAACCTGCCGGACGTCACCGGCGAGCTCGGCATCTCCTCGTTCCACCTGCTGTGGGGCCTCACCTACAAGTTCTGACCCGGGCGAACCGGGGTTCGTGACGCGGCCTCGCCGCGTCACGAACCCCGCGGGGTCAGGGCTCCTCGACCGGGCTCCAGCTCTCGTCCGGGTCGAAGCGCTCCATGACCTTGAACACCTCGAGCGTCCCGGGACCGAGGTCCTTCTCGTAGACGACGCCCTCGTGGCTCACGATGAACGTCTTGATGCCGGTCACCTCGTAGTCCGCCGGGGCCGCGACGAGGGCGAAGCCGCCGATCATCGCCCCCTGGACGACGAAGTCGAGCTCGCCGAGCGGGGCCGAAGGGCCCTGCCCCCGGAGGACCTTGAAGTGGTATCCGTGGTACGGCTCGTTGAGCTTGCCATAGCCCTCGGCGATGGCGCGCGCCACCCCTTCGGCCACGGGTCCGGCCCAGGTGCCGTCCGGGTTCTGCCACGCGAGGCCGTCCTGGCGGCC
>CALMDF010000481.1 GCA_937864895.1 uncultured Holophagales bacterium
TGGTCCTCGCCTGGATGGACCTGCTTCTCGACTGGGACCTGGACGCGGCCATCCGGGAGGCTCGGCGCGCCATCGAGCTGAGCCCCAGCGACCCGGACGCGCACTCGTTCCATTCGACGCTGCTGTGCTTCGCCGGCGACAAACCGGAGGCGACCCGGGAGGTCCAGTACGCGTTGAACCTCAATCCCGCGGCTCTCCTGCCGAATCAATACGCCGCATGGATGTTCCTCCACCTGGGCCAGCACGCGCGGGCGGAGGCGCAGGCCCGGAGGACGATCGAGCTCTTCCCGGATTCACTTCAGCCCTACTTCGTCCTCGGATGGTCCGCGTGGCACCGGGGCCGCGCCGAAGACGCGGTGGACGCGCTCGAGAAGGCGCTGAGCCATTCGCGCGAAGCCCTGTCCCTCTCCTACCTGGGGCACGTCTACGGCCGGCTCGGCCGGATGGACGAGGCCAGGCGCCTGCTCCGCGAGCTCGAGGAGCTCCGCGCGCGAGGCCAGTGCCCGCCGACCGCGATGGCGGTCGTCCACGCGGGGCTCGGCGAGATCGACGTCGCGTTCGACTGGCTGGAGACGGCCTACCGGATGCGCGATGGCTACCTTTTCTGGCTCCCCGGGGCCCCCGGGCTCGATCCCCTCCACTCGGACGCGCGCTTCGTCGATCTCGTGCGTCGCATGGGAGTCTCGCCGGCGTGCCGGGGCAGGTCGAACTGATCAGCATGGGAGGGGAGTGAGCGCGAGCGTGTCCGGGACCGTAGACTGGTCATACAGGCTGTTACCCAGACGGCGATTCTCGAGGAAGGAGATTCCCGGCATTGGATATTCCACGGATCTTCAACGTCTCAGAGAGTGCTCACCGCATCCATAACCCGTTCACACCCGAGAAGCTCGCCACGCTCGGCGCGGCGCTGCGCCTGGAGTCGGGGACCCGGGTACTCGACCTCGGCAGCGGCTCGGGCGAGCTGCTGTGCACCTGGGCACGGGATCACGGAGTGGTCGGCACCGGCGTCGACCTGAGCGAGCTGTTCACCGAGCAGGCGAGGCGCCGTGCCGAGGGGCTCGGCGTCGCCGACCGGGTCGAGTTCATCCATGGCGATGCGGCCGGCTTCGTCTCGGACGAGAAGGCCGGGGTGGCCGCCTGTCTCGGCGCGACGTGGATCGGCGGGGGAGTCGCCGGCACGATCGGGCTCCTGGCGCAGAGCCTCCGCCCCGGAGGAATCATCCTCGTCGGCGAGCCCTACTGGCGAAAGCTGCCGCCGACGGAAGAGGTCGCCCGGGGGTGTCTCGCCGGCTCTGTCTCCGACTTCCTCCTGCTTCCGGACCTTCTCGCGTCCTTCGGCCGTCTCGGCTACGACGTCGTGGAGATGGTCCTGGCGGACCAGGACAGCTGGGACAGGTACGAGGCCGCCAAGTGGCTCACGATGCGCCGATGGCTCGAAGACAACCCCGACGACGAGCTCGCGAGCGACGTTCGGGCCAGGCTGACCTCGGAACCCGGGCGCTACGCCGCCTGCACGCGCGAATACCTGGGCTGGGGCGTGTTCGCGCTGATGGCGCGGTGACGGACGCGACCGGTCGCTGACGTCTCACGCCGTTCTGAAGGGAGCCGGCTCGAATCGTCTGCGCCCCTTCGGCCGAGGCGGAGCACGCTACTATCCGGAGTCGTCGGCGCTGAGGAGGCTCGGATGCAGAGAGTCACTGGCATTGGGGGAATATTCTTCAAGGCCCGAGACCCCGTTTCCCTGCGTTCGTGGTACCAGAAGCACCTCGGAATCGACGTTCAGGAGTGGGGTGGCGCCGCATTTCCCTGGGCCGACGCCGACGGCAACCCCATGCCGGGCACGACGGTCTGGAACGTCACGGGAGCGGGCAGCGACTACTTCGCCCCGAGCACGTCGCCGTTCATGGTCAATTACCGGGTCGCAGACCTTCACGGCCTCCTCGCCCTCCTGCGCGCAGAGGGCTGCGACGTCCTCGACAAGGTCGACGAGTCGGGGTTCGGTCGCTTCGGATGGGTCCTCGATCCCGAGGGCAACAAGATCGAGCTCTGGGAGCCGCCGGCGGGCCAATAGGCCGGCACGCCGCAGGTCGCTTTGACGGTCCTTCTCATCGGCGGCACGGGACGCACGGGTGCTCGCCTTCTGGAGCAGCTCCTGGGCAGGGGTGTCAGCGTTCGCGTCATCGTGCGATCTGCCCGGAAGCTCCCGGCAGGGCCGGCGGGTCACCCGAACCTGGCCGTCGTCGAGGCGGACCTGCTGTCTCTCGGCGACGAGGATCTGCAGCGCCACCTGCGGGGCTGCGAGGCCGTTCTCTCGTGCCTCGGCCACGTCCTGAGCTTCAGGGGCCTCTTCCTGCCGCCCCGCGACCTCGTCACACGGGCCACGAGGAGGCTGTGCCGGCAGGTCGAAGTGCTGCGGCCGCCACGGCCGGTCAAGGTCATCCTCATGAGCAGCGTCTCCGTCAATCACCCGGGCGGCCTCGACACGCGCCGGGGCGCGCTCGAACGGGCGCTCCTGTGCCTGCTCCGAGGCGTCCTTCCTCCGGCCAACGACAACCAGAAGGCCGCCAGTTTCCTCTACGGCGACATCGGGACCGACAACCCATTCGTGGAGTGGGCGGTGGTCCGGCCGGACACGCTCCTGGAAGGCGACATTTCGGAGTACACGCTTCACGAGACTCTCGTGAGCAGCCTCTTCGCTCCGGGGAGCACCCGCATGTCCAACGTCGCGCACGCGATGTGCGAGCTCCTGACGAACCCGAAGGCGTGGGAGGCCTGGAAGGGCAAGCTGCCCGTGATCGTCAACGCCGTCGCGAGTGCCATGCCCTGAAGCTCGACCCGCCAGAGGGGTCAGGTCTACCTTCTACACTCTGCGCGAAGATCCTCCGTCAGCTCGTCGGGCGGGCCTCGCGCACTGCCTGGTCCGGCAGCACGGACGGCGCCTCGCGAATCCGCTCGAACCGGTGGACTCCCTGCGGCAGGAAAGGGGCCTCGGCGCGATGGTTCTGGAGCACGTGGGCTCCCGGGTCCACCACGATGCGGTCGGGCCGGAACGGCAAGGTCCAGGTGACTCTTCTCGGGCTCCCCGGCGCGAGCCGGACGGCGACGATCGCGCCGGTCGCCCGCTCGGCCTCGTCTGACGCCGGTCCGCCCTCTCCGCGCCTGGCCGCGACGTCGACGGTCACGGACCCCGTGCCGACGTTCTCGATGGTCGCGGAGGCGCTCCAGGTCGCCCCCGTTCGCCAGACGACGGCGTCTCGGACCTGGAACTCCGGGAGGACGACGTCGAAGAACCACTGGTCGACGAAGGCCTGGAACTCCTCGGGCGAATCCGCGGCCGGACGGATGGCTTCGATCAGGTCGTGCAGGGCCGGGTGGTCCCGGCTCTCCCGGAAGCGGAGGATGAAGGCCTTCAGAGACGCGAGCATCCGCTCGCGGCCCACCTGCCGCTGGAGCATCCAGAGGACCCAGGCGCCCTTGTCGTAGGTCGCGGTCTCGTCGGTGGCGCTCCCGTCGGCCCGGAGGCGCGCGAGCGGAAGCTCCGCGTCGACGCGCCGCCTCTCGGCGTACCGTTTCTCGAGGCTCCTTGCGAACGCGACCCGGGCCTCTTCGCCGTGCTCGGCCTGGAGGAAGAGAAGCGTGGCGTAGTGGGCCATCCCCTCGATGAGGACGTCGGACCCGGGCCCGCGACCCGGCACGAGAAGGTGCCCCCACCACTGGTGCGCGGCTTCGTGGGCGGTGACGACGACGGGCAGCGGGGTCCCCGGTCCGCTCCGCGTCAGGAAGCCGATTCCCTCCGAGAACGGGATGTTCGTCGGGAAGCTCTGCGCGCGTGTGGCGTGGTCCGCGTACTCGCCGACCGTCAGTTCCGCCCACGGGTACGGGAGGAACCACTCCGAGTAGCGCCGGCGCGCGGCCGCGAGGGTCGAGAGCATGACCTCGACGTTGCGTTCGTGGGCCGGGTGGTAGAAGACGGCCGCGCCGTCCCGGCGTTTCACCTCCCAGCGTCCGGCGACGAGGGCGAGGTAGCGCACCGGGTGCCCGCTCTCCCAGACGACGGTGGTCCGCCCGTTCTCGCGCCGCTCGCTCGTCTTCTCGCCGACGCCGTTGACGGTGTACTCGCTCGGCGCCACGACCTCGACGCGGCTCGTGAAGGCCGTGGCGTTCCCGGTCACCGGTTTCAGCTCGCCCTGCCAGAAGGCGTCCGGAAGCTCGGGCGGCTCGGAGGCGTTCTCGCGATCGATGCCGATTCCCTCGACGAAGCCCGGCACGGGGAGGAAGTTCGGCCCGAGGGTGTGGAGGACGGCGCCGGAGGGGAGGATGAACTCCGAGGTCTCGCCGCCGTTCCTCGTCACTCCTCGCGGGAAGACGGCCGCGTAACCGAAGCCGACCCTGACCTCGCCGCCCGGTGGCAGCGCCTCCCGGAGCGGAAGGACGTGCAGGCCCGAACGGTCCTCGAACGCGGCCTCTGCGCCGTCGATCGTCCACGCGACCCCCTCGAATGCGGGCCCCACGGTGAACGCCAGCCGGCGCAGCGGGGCCGGCGTCCCGTTCACGAGGAGGGACGCGCCGTCGACCCTCATGCGCCTCTTGCTCGGCTCGAGCGCGGCCTTCGCGTCCACGTGCCGGAGAGGCGCGGTCTCGACCCCCGACCACGTTGCGACGTTCTTTCGCCAGTAGTCGCGCGCGCGCGCCGTTTCCTCAGCACCCTGGAACCCGCCGCGGATCCGGGCCGAGAGAACGGTGGCGGGGAGGACAGCGAGGAGGAGGAACGGCGCGAGGGCGAGGGCTTCCCGGGCGAACGCGGATGTGCTCCGGCGGTCGCGCGACGCGACGGGGTCGGGCTCGCGCCGCCGGGAGGCGCGGACCGAAACGGCGCCGAGGAAGACCGCCGCGCCGAGCACCATCGCCCGGTTCAGGAAGAGCGCCTCGGCGTCCCGCTCGAAGAGCCCCAGGTCGCTCCAGCGAAGCGCCCCGAGGAGCGGCCAGTTCGAGACCCAGGTCATCGCGCCCGAGAGGCGCAGGGCGACGGTGCCTCCGAGGAGCGCGAGGCCGGCCGCGTACGTGATGTAACGGTTCCGCAGGAGGCCCTGGAGGGCCGCTACGGCGTTCGCCCACACGACGAAGGTGGGCCCCAGGATCAGCCCCCAGACGAGGAGGAAGGGCCACGCCTCCACCGGGCCATCGTTCCGGAGAGCGAGGAGACCGAGCCCCACGGCGGTGCAGCCGAGGAGAACCTCCGCGATCACGGTGTAAACGGCCAGCTGGGTTCCGAGGAGGTACGCCGCCGGCGGGACCGGCGTGGCGTGGAGGAGGTCGGTGACGCGAAGGTGGCGAGGCCGGTCGAGCGACTCGACGACGACGAAGAGAACGAGGAGCGCCCCGAGCGCCGTCAGGAGCTCGAGCAGGCCCGTGGCGAGACCTCCCGCCGTCAGGAGGACCTCGGAGTCGAAGACGCCGCGGGACGACGAGGCCGCCTCCACGACGGCGAGGAGAGCGAGGACGGCGAGCAGGGCGAGCGCCGGCTGGCGGTGCAGGTGGACGAGCTCGGCCCGGGCGATCTCCCAAACGCTCGCCGCGAGCCCGGGCCGCCGGGTGGTCATTCGCAGCTCGCCGAGAGGTCGAAAGGACGCCGTCGCGGGCGCCGGCACGAACGGCGGTTGCGCCTTGCGGCCGCCGGATTCGCCGCGCAGCGCCGCCCCGCGGTGCCTCGCGGCGAGGAGGACCGCGGCGGCGGGGACCGCGAGGATGAAGAGCCGGTTCCAGAAGAAGGCGGCGTCGAAGGCGAGCGGCGTGTCGTTGTAGAACGCGATGCCGCGATCGCTCCGGAAGACCGTCTCGCCGAGCCAGCGCGTTCCCCACAGGTCGAACGCCGAATAGAGAAGGCCGAGAACGGAGTCGAGCCGCGAGGAGCCGCGGGGCGCGAGGCCGGCGAGACCCGAGACGACGAGCAGGACCGGTGCGACGTAGACGGCCATCGCCGAGCGCGTCCGCTCCGCGATCGCCAGGGCGAGGCCCGCGCAGAAGATCGCTCCCGGCGCGAGGAAGGCGAGGGCGGGAACGACGTAGCTCGCGAGGCGGAACGGTCCCCGCGCGGCGGGCGAGCCCAGGTACGCGCCCGCTTCGGACCAGCCGACGGCGATCGCGGTGTGGAGAACGAGGACGACGCCTGCGGCCAGGAGCACTCCGCCGAACTTCCCAGCCACGTACTCGCCAGGGGTGAGCCGCGTGGAGTGGAGGAGGTCGCCGACGCGCGCTTCGTCGTCGCGCAGGATCGCCGCTCCCGCCAGGATCGACACCAGCAACGGGTAGAAGAGGAGACCGGTCAGGCTGAAGATTCGGGCGATTGCGTGGGCGGAGTTGGAGAACGGGCGTAGGCCGCCCACGGCCGAGTCGCCCGTCGGGATCATCGAGACGGGGTCGACGGTGAGCGTGGCGAATGCGGCGAAGAGGACGAGCGCCCAGAAGAGAGGGCTCGCCAGGAGCGCGCGCAGCTCCAGCCGCGCCACGGCGACGACGCGGTGGAGGCTCACGCGGAGGTGCCGGGTGAGAGGGCGGAGAGCCCGGGCTCCGTTCCCCCCGCGAGGACCATGTACGCATCCTCCAGCGTCGGCGGTACCGGCACGAACCCATCGGGGGGAGGCCCGTCGGGGACGTGCAGGCGAACGACGTTGCGCCCCTCCTCGAGGCGCGCCTGGGTCAGTCGCGCCGCCAGCGACGGCGTGGCGAGGTCTGCCGGCTCGACGAACCCCTCGAAGATCCGGCCCGCGATCGAGGAACGCGCCTGAGCGGGCGTCGTCTCCGCCAGCACGCGGCCCTTGCGGATCACCGCGAACCGCGGGCAGAGCATGGCGACGTCCTCGACGAGGTGCGTCGAGAGGAGGACCGTCCGGTCGCGCCCCAGCTCGGAGAGGAGACGGAAGAAGCGGATCCGTTCCTCGGGGTCGAGCCCGACCGTCGGCTCGTCGACGATGACGAGGTCGGGGTCTCCGGCGATCGCCTGCGCGATGCCGAGCCGCTGCCGCATTCCTCCCGAGTAGGTACCCACCTTACGGTCCTTGTCGCGACTGAGGTTCACGCGGTCGAGGAGCGCCTCAGCGAGCGCGTGAAGACCCCCGGGAGCGTCGACGCCCTTCAGCACGAGGAGGTGGCGCAGCATCGCCAGGCCCGTCAGCTCCGGGTAGAAGCCGAAGTCCTGCGGCAGGAAGCCGAGGCGCGGCTGGACGAGGTCGGGGCGGCGCGTGACGTCGACGCCGTCCTTCGACACGGAGCCGGACGTGGGCGCGAGGAGCCCCGCCAGGATGCGCATGAGGGTCGTCTTGCCGGAGCCGTTCGGCCCGAGGAGGCCGTACAGCCCACGCGGAATGGTCAGGCAGATGCCCGAGAGAGCCGTCACCGGGCCCGGGTAGACCTTCACGAGGTCGCGGATCTCGAGCACGGCTCAGCCCACGACGACGTCCGCCCCCAGCACTTCGACGAGTGCGCAGCCC
>CALMDF010000482.1 GCA_937864895.1 uncultured Holophagales bacterium
GAGGTCCGCTCCCACCCGAGCGTCAGGCTCTGGACCGGGGCGACCGCCCTCGCCGTCTTCTCCGACCGGAAGGTGGGCGTCCTGCGCGAGGGCCACTACGTCCTCGTCCGCCCGCAGGTCCTCCTCGTGGCGACGGGAGCCCGCGAGAAGTCGCTCGTCTTCAGGGGGAACACGCTCCCCGGCGTCTACGGCGCCGGCGCGTTCCAGACGCTCGTGAACCGCGACCTCGTCCGCCCCTCCGAGCGGCTCTTCGTCGTCGGCGGCGGGAACGTCGGCCTCATCGGCGCCTACCACGCGCTCCAGGCGGGGATCCAGGTCGTCGGCCTCTGCGAGGCGCTCGAGGAGTGCGGCGGCTACAAGGTCCACAAGGACAAGCTCGTCCGGATGGGGGTGCCGATCCACACGCGCCACACGGTCGTCTCGGCGAACGGGAAGGAGGAGGTCGAGAGCGTCACCATCGCCAGGCTCGACGCTTCCTGGAAGGTCGTCCCCGGGACGGAGAAGACCTTCGCCTGCGACACGCTCCTCGTCGCCGTCGGCCTCGACCCGGTGGACGAGTTCCTGAAGAAGGCGAAGGAGTTCGGCCTGCCGGTCCTCGGGGCGGGGGACGCGGAGGAGATCGCCGAGGCGAGCGCCGCGATGTTCACCGGGAAGATCCGCGGCACCGAGATCGCGCGGATGCTGGGCCGCGACGTGGGCGAGGTGCCGGCGGAATGGGTCCGGACGGCCGAGATCCTGAAGGCCCGGCCCGGCGCCGTCATCACCGAGGAGATCCCCGAGCACGAGTCGGGCGTCTTCCCCATCTTCCACTGCTCGCAGGAGATCCCCTGCAACCCGTGCACGTCGATCTGCCCGAAGGGGGCGATCCGGATCGAGGGGGACGACATCCTCGGCGTGCCGACGTTCGACGAGAGCGCCTGCATCGCCTGCGAGCAGTGCGTCGCGGTCTGCCCCGGCCTCGCGGTGACGCTCGTCGACTACCGCAAGAAGGACGCCGCGGGAATCCTCGTTTCGATCCCGTTCGAGTTCCCGAAGGCCTCGATCAAGGAAGGCGACATGGTGACGGTCCTCGACACGCTCGGGACGGTCCTCGGGCACGTGCCCGTCGCGAAGATTCGCTCGCCGAAGTTCGCCGACCACGCCCTCCTCGTGAAGGTGAAGGCGCCGCCCGAGATCGCCAAGCGGATCGCCGGCATCCAGGTCCAGGCGCCGTGGGTCTCGGAATCGATGGAGGAGAACGTCGAGCGGATCGACGACGACGACGTCGTCTGCCGCTGCGAGCGGGTGACGGCGGGGGAGATCCGCCGGCACGTCCGCGAAGGCGTGCGCGACCTGAACCACCTGAAGGCGCTGACGCGCGCCGGGATGGGGGCCTGCGGCGGGAAGACCTGCCCCACGCTCATCGCGCGGATCTTCCGCGAGGAGGGGGTCACGCTCCCGCAGGTGACGCCGCTGACGCAGCGGCCCGTCTTCATGGAGGTGCCGCTCGGCGCGTTCGCGGGGGTCGTCACGGGCGAGGGGCCGACGCGGGACGCCGCGCCGACTTCCGTCGGCCCGCTGGTGGGAGGCGTGTGATGACGACCTCCGTCTACGACGTCGTCGTCGTCGGCGCGGGAAGCGTCGGCATGCCCACCACCATGTACCTCGCCGAGAAGGGGCTCAAGGTCCTCTGCGTCGACCAGTTCGCCTCGCCGGGGCAGGGGAGCAACAAGGCCGCGATCGGCGGCATCCGCGCCACGCACTCCTCTCCCGCGAAGATCCGCCTCTGCCTCGACTCGCTCCAGACCTTCTCCATCTGGAAGGAGGAACACGGCTTCGACCTCGAGTGGTTCCAGGGGGGCTACCTCTTCGTTGCCTACCGCGCGGAGGAGGCGAAGACGCTGAAGGACCTCCTCGTCGTCCAGAAGGCGGCCGGCCTCGACATCGACTGGTACGACCGCGACGCCCTCCTCGACATCGCCCCCGCCCTCGAGCCCGAGGGGCTCCTCGGCGGCACCTTCTCGCCGGGCGACGGGTCGGCCTCGCCGATGCTCTCGGCCTGCGCCTTCCACCGCCGCGCCGTCGAGCTGGGCGTCGAGTGCCGCTTCAACGAGCGGGTCACCGGGATCATGAGGAGGAAGGGGGCCGTCGTCGGCGTGAGGACCGACAAGGGGGGCTACGCGACCGGGTGCGTCGTCAACGCGGCCGGGCCGTGGGCGCGGTCGCTCGCGCAGTCGGGCGGGCTCGACGTCCCCGTGAACCCGGATGGGCACGAGGCCGGGATCACCGAGCCGGCGCAGCGGTTCCTCCGACCGATGGTCGTCGACATCCGCCGGACGCCGGGTGCGGCGAACTACTACTTTCACCAGTCGGCCAACGGCCAGGTCATCTTCTGCATCACCCCCGACCCGCCCCTCATCGGGACGGACCGTCGCGAGACCTCCGAGTTCCTGCCGATGGTGGCGCGGCGGATGGTGAAGCTGATGCCGAAGGTCGCGAACCTCAAGGTCCGCCGCACCTGGCGCGGGCTCTACCCGATGACCCCCGACGGCTCGCCCGTCGTCGGCTGGAGCGGGACGCTCGCGGGCTACGTCGACGCGGTCGGGATGTGCGGGCAGGGGTACATGCTCGGCCCGGGTGTCGGCGCGCTCCTCGCCCGGATGGTGACGGAGACGACGACGCCGGAGGACGCGGCCGTCCTCCACGAGCTGCGGCCCGACAGGGAGTTCGCGGGGGTGGAGAAGCTGAAGTAGCGGGCGGCGGCGCCCCGGCTGCGGGTGTGGTATCCAGTGCGGTCATGAGCGAGACCCCGAAGGGCCGCGGAAAAGGCTTCGTCTGCCAGGAGTGCGGCGGTGCGTTCACCGTGAGCGACCAGATCCTGGGCCGGTACCCCGGGTGGCAGCCGAAGACCTGCTTCCCGTGCAAGAACGGGAAGGGCAAGGCCGGAGCCGCCGCGGCCTCTCCCCCCCGCGGCGGCGCGCGTCCCCGCGCCGGGTCGCGGGAGGAGAACCTCCCCGTCGCCTCGGTCCTGGCTCGCCACACGGCCGGGCCGAAAGACGGCGTCTTCACGGACGGCGCGGCCGACCCGAACCCCGGGCCCGGCGGCTGGGGGGCGGTGTACGTCGTCGGGGACCGCGCCGTCGCCGAGGACTGCGGCCACGAGCCGCACACGACGAACAACAGGATGGAGCTCGTCGCGCTCATCGCCGGGTGTCGCCTCGTCCCACCCGGCACGCCGGCGGTCCTCTACACCGACAGCATGCTCTGCGTGAACACCCTCACGACGTGGGCGAAGGGCTGGGAGGCGAGGGGCTGGAAACGCAAGGACGGCCCGATCGCGAACCTCGAGCTCGTGAAGGAGCTTTACGGGACCCTGAGGTCCCGCCCCGAGCTTTCGGTCCGCTGGGTGGCCGCGCACTCGGGGATCCGCTGGAACGAGTACGCCGACTCGCTCGCCACGGCCTACCGGCGGAAGGTGCGCTGACCCGCGCGCCCGCCCGGGCTCACGTAATACACGATTTCACGCCTGGCCCCGCGGTCGTTTACTTCCCCGTGGCCTTCGCCGGGTCGAGCCGCCAGACTCCGTTCCCCTCGAATCCGACGAGGAGCGTGCCGGCGGGATCGAAGGCGAGCGCGACGAGGTCGGGGTGGGGCGGCTCCCCGCCGACGCGGGCCCACGTCTTTCCGCCGTCCGTCGAGCGGAGGATCCCCTCCTTGAGAGCGCCGGCCCAGATCGACCCGGTGGACGGGTCGAGAAGGAGACGCGTCACGTTCAGCGCCTCCGCGCCCTTCCCGGCGACGGCCCAGGTCCTTCCGCCGTCGGCGGAGCGCCAGATCCCCTTAGCCGTGGCGGCGAAGAGCTCACCTTCGGCCCTGCCGGCGACGATCGCCTGGATGCGGGTCGTCGGCGGGATGCCCGTGGCCGGGGTCCATGTCGCCCCGCCGTCGGAGGAGAGGCGCAGGCTCCGGTCGTCGCTGTAGGCGAGCCGGTCGGCCGAGGCGGCGTCGACGTGGAACGCGAAGTGGCCGAGGAGCGAGCTGGCGTCGCGCGGGGCCTTCAGGTCGCGCCAGGTCAGGCCGCCGTCGTCGCTCCGCGCGACCTGGCAGAAGCTCCTGCCGCTGTGGGCGTAGACCCTCTTCGGGTCCGACGGCGCGAAGCGCAGGTGCTGGACCTCCGGCTCGCAGCCTCCCTTCAGGACGTGAGTCCAGGTGGCGCCGCCGTCGGTCGAGCGGAAGGCGCCCTTGCGCGTCCCGGCGAGGAGCGCCCCGGGCGAGGCGGGATCGGCGGCGAGGGAATGGACCGCGCGGTTCGTCAGCCCTTCGTTCGACAGGGCCCAGGTCGCCCCGCCGTCCTCGGAGCGGTGGACGCCTCCCTGGGTCGTCCCGACGAAGAGGCGCTTCGGCGAGGCGGGATCGACGAGGATCGACGTGACCTCGAGCGAGAGGAAGCCCCGGCCGGCCGTCCAGGTGGCGCCCCCGTCCGTGCTCTTCACGACGCCGTCGCGGCCGGTTCCTCCGAAGACCGCCCCCGAGGCCTCGTCGAGAGCGAGGGAGCGGAAGTTCACCCAGTTGAAGCCCTTCGAGAACGTCGTCCACGTGGCGCCGCCGTCCATCGAGCGCAGGATCCGGTTCGGGATGCCGGCGTAGACGAGGCCGGGCGTCTTCGTCGCGGCGTGGAGCGCGTAGACGATGTTGCCGGTCATCCTCGCGTCGCTCTTCGTCTCCTCCCAGGTGGCGCCGCCGTCGGCCGAACGCAGGACCCCGTCCCCGTTCGTCCCGGCGAGGACGACGCCGTCAGCGAGCACGGCGACGCTGTGGACCGCCTTGTCCTCGAGGAGGTTCCCCCAGGTCGCGCCGCCGTCCCCGGAGCGGTAGACGCCGGTGGAGGAGCCGGCCCAGACGGTCTTGCCGTCGCGCGCCACGGCGACGCCCTGGACGCGCGTGATGCTCGAGAAACCCGCGTTGGCGGGCTTCCAGGTCGCCCCGGCGTCGGTCGACCTGAAGACCCCGGCCGGGTGCCCGTCCGAGTCCGTGCTCGCGTAGACGGTCGCGGGAGTCGCCGGGTCGAAGGCGAGACCCGTCATCGCCGGCTGCTGCCGCCCCTGGTCGAGGACCTTCTTCCAGGTCGCCCCGGCGTCGGCGCTGCGCCAGAGGGCCGTGAAGCCAGCCGCGAGGACGACCTTCGAATCGGCCGGGCTGACGGCGACGGCGTTCACGGTCTCGCGGGCCGGCACCCCGGCGAGGCGGGCCCAGGTCGCGCCGCCGTCCGTCGACTTCCAGACCCCGCCGCCGAAGGCTCCCGCGTAGAGGACCTTGGCGTCCTTCGGGTCGAGCGCGAGGCCGTAGGCCGCACCGCCGGGAGGCCCCACCGGGCTCCAGGCGCTGGCGGAGAGGCCCGCGGACGGGATGGCGAGAACGACGGCGAGGCAAAACGCGGCGGCGGCGCTGCGAGAGACCATCTGAACCTCCGATCGGGGGCGAGAACGCATCGCAGGATTACGAAATTCCCGCCTGGAGGCAAGGCCCGGAGCGTTGTCCTGTCTCGACGAGCGGGCGTTCACGCTCGCGCCCAGGGCCGCCGCGCGGAGGCTCAGTCGTCCAGGGTGAACCGTGGGCCGCTCGAGAGCGGGATCGAACGGAGCTGCTCTTCCGTCCAGCGGAACTGCTTCAGGAAGCGGGCGTACTCCGGGAGCGACATCGGTCCGGGGCGGTTCCTCTCGAGCGCTTCCGCGACGGCGGGAGACGCCGACGGGAGCGCGTCGAGGTCCAGGGGCTCAGGACGCGGCCTTGATCCGGGCATGCAGCTCACCGAGGCCGGCTCGTTCGAACATCCCACGCCCGGCATTTTCGTCCAGGCCGGGCAGGGAGAGAAGGACGCGCAGGTCCTCGGCATCGCGGAAGACGCGCGTCGGCTGCTCCTTGATCGCCTTGACCTTCATGGCGACGAGGTGCTCCGGGGCGGGTACGAGGAGGGCCGCCTCGTCCGGGCCGGCTCTCCCGACGGCGGCGGCGAACATCCGGCGGCTCGTCTCGCCCTCCACCCAGATCAGGTCGAGGCGGCCGATCTCGCGATCGGCGTGCAGGAGGTTCGTGAAGCCCTCGGCGTCCTGGAGGACCGCGAAACCCGCTCCCCGGAGACGTTCGAGGAGCGCCTGCCGGGATCCTTCGTCCACGAGGAGATCCGTGTCGGCCGTCGTGCGCGTGGAACCCCACGCCACCAGCGCGAGGCCGCCCGCGAGCATCCATCGCGTCCCGCTCGCCTCGAGGTGAGGCCTCAGGAGCGTCAACACGCGTGCCGCGTCCATCCGGTGCCGACTCTACGCCGCCGGGGCGCCGGCCGCAGGCCCGATCGGGATCTTCTCTCCCGTCAGCTCCCGCTCGCCGCGCTGGAAGGCGAGGATGCGGTCGACCAGCTCGCGGACCGGCTTCGGGAACGTGAGGAGGAGCTCGTCGTTCGGGGAAAGCAGCACCTGCTGCGTGAAGCCCGTGGCCAGGAGGAGCCGGTCGGGGAGGCGGCGAACCTCGTAGTCCATCTCGAGCTTCGCGGTCTCGGGCGGGCGCAGCGTGCAGGAGACCTCGAGGCGGTCGTCGAGCCGGGCGGGGCGCCTCAGCGCCAGGTCGAATTTCGTGATCGGGACGCGGTAGCCGTACGCGAGCGCCTCGGCGGGGGTGAAGCCGGCGGCGCCGCAGAGGGCGTTGCGGGCGAGCTCGCAGTAGAGGACGTAGTTGCCGTGCCAGACGACGCGGTAGGCGTCGACCTCGGGGAAACGGACCTCGAGGTCGACGCGCCAGGAGCGCGGCGCGGCCGCTGTGGCGGAGTCGCTCACGGCGCGGAGAGGACGACGGTGATCTGGTTTCCGCCCGCCCCCACGGCGTTGACGAGGACGGCGCCGAGCGAAGGCTCGTCGCGAAGGGCCCGCGCGGCGAGGGCGATCTGGAGGGCTCCGGAACAGGGGTTCTCACCCACCTGGAGCTTGACCCGCTCGACGCGGGGCGCCGGGCCGAAGACCTCGGCGAGGGCGGCCTCCTCAGCCGAGTCGACCCACGGGACGCCGTTGGCCGAGGCGTGGACGAGGCCGACGCGAGACGGGGGCAGGCCCGCGTCGGCGAGGGCGGAGCGGATCGTCGCGGCGACGTCCTCCGGCCGGGCGCGGCGCTGCTGCGGCGAGACGGGAGAGCCGGCCGAGGCGGAGCCGGCGAGGCGAGCCCAGGGGCGGGCGCCGCGCGCGCGCACCGAGGCGGCGTCCTCGAGGAGGACGACCGAGCACCCCTCGGCGAGGACGTAGCCCGGCTTCGTCGCGGTCCTGAGGACGCCGAGCCGCTCGTAGGTGAGGTGGTAGGTCAGGTTCCACTCGTCCACGGCCCCGACGACGATCGCCCTGGCCCGCTCGTCGGCCACGAGGAGCCGGCCGTAGAACAGGGCATTCAGTCCGGCGGGGTCCTTCTGCGTGATGGTGGCGTTCGGACCCTTGATCTTCAGCTCGATCGCGGCGATCGAGGCGGGGGCGTTCGCGACGGTGTAGGGAAAGAGGAAGGGAGAGGCCGTCTCGGGCGACTCGACGGCCATCTGCCGCTCGAGCTCGACGAGCGGGGTGGCGCCGGCCGAGCCGGTGCCGAGGAGGATGCCGGTCTCCTCCTCGTTCCCCTCCATCGTCCAGCCCGCCTCCGCGAGGCAGCGGGTCACGGCGACGATGGAAAACTGGCTGGCGCGGTCGAGGCGCCGGGCCTTCGCACGCGACATCTCGGGCTCGGTCGTGAAGGAACCGATCCGGGCCGCGAAAGCCGCGCCCTTGCGCTCGCCCGCCTCGGAGTCGGGGACCTCCGCGAACGCGCTCTCGCCGGCGGCGAGCCGGGCCGCGGTCGTCTCGAGGTCTCTCCCGAGGGGGGTGACGGCGGCGGCGCCGGTGACGAGGATCTCTCTCACGGCGTTCCCTCAGGCCTTCCCGAACGCGACGACGGTGGAGTTCCCGCCGAAGGCGAAGGAGTTCGA
>CALMDF010000483.1 GCA_937864895.1 uncultured Holophagales bacterium
GAGGACGAAGTAGGGGAGCGCGAGCGCGAGGAGCGTCCCGAACGGGGCGAGGAGGTCGAGGGCCCCGCCCGGTGCTTCGCGATTCGTACGCGCCATCCCGCCGAGGATAGCTTCGAGCGCCGGGTCGCGCGGGATTGGTAGAGTCCCGGGGTGCCGATCCTGAAGAGAGAGCCGGACTTCCTTCCGGAAGACCTGTTCGAGCTGCCGCCGGACCGGTACCCCTGGTGGGTGGTCCACGTCCGGTCGAGACAGGAGAAGCTCCTGGCCCGGGAGTGCCGGCGGAGGGGGATCCCGTTCTACCTGCCGCTGCACGAGCACCGGAGCTCCCGCGACCGGCGGCAGCGGGTCTCGTGGCTCCCGCTCTTCCCCGGCTACCTCTTCGCCCGGGGGGACGCGGCGATCGAGAGGCTGGAGCTCCTGAAGACGAACCTCTGCGTCCACGTCTTCGCGGTCCTCGACCAGGAGGATCTCGCCCACGACCTCGGGCAGGTGAGGCGGCTGCAGGAGCTGGGCCTCCCGTTGCGTCCCCTGCCCGAGCTCGCGAAGGGCGCCGTGGTGCGGATCGCCGAGGGACCGTTCGAGGGGATGACGGGGCGCGTCTCGAGCGTGAAGGGAAAGGGCCGCTTCGTCGTCTCGGTACGGTTCATCCACCGCTCCGTCTCGGTGGAGCTGGACCGCGAGGCGCTCGTCCCCGAGGAGAAGGCTTCCCGGCAGAAGCGCTGAGGGCGAGGACCTTCGGGAGGAGCCCGCCCCGCGGCGCCGCCTCGAGCTCCTCCGGGAGAAGGAGCCTCGGGCGGGTCCGGTCGCCCGCCGGGGCGCCTTCAGCCACCTCGAAGACCTCGACGGCGTACCTGCGGTGCAGGACGGAGTGCCGGACGAGGCCGAGGTGGGAGAGCGAGCCGGCGCGCCGGCCCGCCAGGCGGGGCCAGGCGGCCGCCAGGGCCGCGGAGGCCTCATCCCCGTCCTCGACCGCGACGAGCGGGACGACGAGGTGGCCCCTGACGAGGAAGGAGTCCTCGACGAGGACGAGGCGGCCCCGCCGGCGCGCGACTCCCGCGGCGAGGCGGACCCGGTGGGTCGGCCTCGGGGAGGCCTTCCCCGGGAAATCGCCCTGCATCCCCGTCGCCCGCGCCCGGCACGCCCGCGAGAGCGGGCACTCTTCGCAGCGAGGGGCGCGCGGGAGGCAGACGAGGGCGCCGAGCTCCATGAGGGCCTGGTTGTGGTCGGCCGGCGAGCGCGGGTCGAGGAGCTCCGCCGCGGCGGCCTCGATCGCGCGCCGCGAGGCGCCGCCCTTCGCGTCGCCCGGGACCGCGAGGAGGCGGGAGAGGACGCGGGCGACGTTCCCGTCGACGACGGGCGCCGGCACGCCGAACGCGATGGAGGCGACGGCGGCCGCCGTGTAGGGGCCGACCCCCGGAAGCGCGCGGAGGCCCTCGAGCGTCCGCGGGATTCCGCCCCCGAGCGAGACGACGCGCCGGGCCGCGCGGTGGAGGTTCCTCGCGCGGGCGTAGTAGCCGAGGCCGCTCCACTCCGCGAGGACCTCGGTCTCCGAGGCGGCGGCGAGGGAGGCGACGGTCGGGAAGCGGGAGAGGAACCTCTCCCACCGGGGAGCCCCCGTGGCGACGGTCGTCTGCTGGAGGATCACCTCGGACACCCAGACGCCCCACGCGTCGCGCGAACGTCGGAAGGGGAGGTCGCGACCCGCGCGGCGGTACCAGCCGAGGAGCGCGGCGCGCAGGGCCGGCAGGCGCGGAGCGGGGAGGCCTGCGGTCAGAGCCGGGCGCGGAGGACCGTCTCGCCTGTGGTGGCGCGGCGGAGCGCGACCGAGGAGAGGGCGGGTCCCGTCGGGAGCATGAGGTAGGGGACTTCGCCGTCGCCGGCGCCGTCCGTGAAGAGCTCGGGTCCCGCCACGGCGCTGCCGTCGCGACGCTCGAAGGCGAGGACGAACCGCTCGCGCGGGGGGAGGTACCAGCAGAAAAATGCGGCCTCCCTCCCGCAGGAGGAGACGACGACCCGGGCGAGAGGCCGGCCCCTGCCCCGGCGCCGGCCTGCGGGCTCCGAGAGGACGCGGTCGCGAAGCCTGTCCGCCGGGCGCGAGAGGAGGTTGAAGGACGCCTCGCGGTCCTTCGCGAACGCGCGGAGCCGCTCGTCGAGCCGTTCCTTCAGGCGCGGGGGGGGCGCGACGCGAGGAAGGGCCGCCGCCATCGCGGCGACGACGTCGGGGAATCGCTCCATGGGGTCGGACGGCGAAACGGCTGGAGTCATCGTCAGGTCAGTCGAGGTGCTTGCGGAGCCGGATCAGCCCCTGCCGGATCCGGGTCTTGACGGTGCCGAGCGGCTGGCCGAGGCGTTCGGCGATCTCGACGTGGGTCAGGCCCTTCAGGAAGGCGAGCTCGACGGCTTCGCGCTGAACGGCGGAGAGCTTCGTCATCGCGGCCCGCACCGCGTCCCGGTTCTGCCGGAACGAGACGACCTCGTCCGGGGAGGCGGCCTCGTCCAGCGGGTCGAGGTGGACGGCGGGGTCGTCGAAGGAGATCGTCCGGTCCTCGCGCCGGTTCCGGGCCCTGAGGCGGTCGATCGCCCGGGACCGGGCGAGCGTGAAGATCCACGCGGGCGGGGCGCCTCGCGCCGGGTCGTAACGGTCCGCCTGCCGCCAGATCTGCCAGAAGACGTCGAGGGCCACGTCCTCGGCTTCCTCGGCGTTCTGCAGCACCTTCCAGACGAGGGAGTAGACCGGCGAGGAGTACCTGGCGTAGAGGAGGTCCAGGGCCGGCTGGTCTCCGTGGCGGATCCGCTCGACGAGCTCGAGGTCCGTCGGTCCGGGTCGAGCCTGGCTCTCTGCGGCCGCGGCCGCTCCGGAGGTTCGGTCCATCGCGGTCGAGGTTACAGGATTTCGACGAACCGGAACGTCGCGAAGGACGACGGCACGTGGAAGTCCGGCGGGGTCGCCCGGCCGGTCGGCACGAGCGACTCGAAGCGGACCGACCTCCCGCGGGCGATCCGTGTCAGGTTCCCGCGACGCTCGTCTCCGGGCCGGGGGCGGAGGAGGGGGGGCGTGAGCACGGACCAGGGTATGGAGATCCAGCTGCGCCATCTCTCCCACTCCGTCGGCCGCCGGTCCGCCGGATCTCCCTCGACGTGGATCTTCAGGCCGGGCACCGGCACCCCCTTGACGAGGTGCCACGTCTCCCGGTTCGCGTGGGGGTTGGCGACGCGGGCGGCGTAGTGGATCCCCTCCGGGTTGACGACGACCTCGAGGTACCGGGACGGCTCGGCGGAGTCGGCCCAGAAGAGCTCGACGCACTCGTCGTCCCAGACTTCTTCGTGGGGCCGCCGCGCCCGGACGCGCAGGGGAGGATCGGAGAGGACGTCGAAGAGGACGTGGAGGTGGCGGGGGCCTCCGACGAGGGCGACCCGGGTCGAGCGGTCGTCGGGCGGCGTTCCGTCGAGCCCTCCGAGCGCGTGAAAGACGAGGTGGTCCTGGGCGTCGCCGCGCCGGGCCGCCTTCGGGAGGAGCGGCACGTCGACGACGACAGGGGTCACTTCGCCCCCGGGGGAGAAATCCCGAGCCGCGCGGCCACGCGCGCGGCGACCTCGACGGACCTGACGGAAGGGACGCGCGCGGGGACGATTCCCGGGCCGACGTGGAAGAAGACCCCGTCGAGGGCGGGGGCGGGACCGTAGCCGTGCTGGGCGACGAGGTCGGTGGGGAGGATCGGCGGCGCGGCCGGCCCCTGCTCAGGGAAGCCGCCCTGAAGGGTCGTCCCGTTTCCCGCGAGGAGAACGAGGTCCCCGATGTTCGGGTGGTCGAGGCCGAGGGTCGCGGCCTCGCCCCGGAGCGCGACGATCTCGAAGAGGGGCGCCCCCGTCTCGTCCTTCAGCGAGCGGAAGAGGCCGGCGATGTCCGCGAGGACCGCGGCGGCTTCCTCGGGCGAAAGGACGCCTCCCGGCATCTCGCCCGCCCGGTTGAGGACCACGAGCGCGCAGCCGCCCGAGACGACGACGTCGGCCGGGGAGTCCGGGCGGACGATCGACCGCCCGGAAAGGGAGTCGGTCGTGATCCAGCCCATCCTCCTCATCGTCTCGGCCGGGTGGACGGCCCGCCGGACCGGGCGGAGGCCGTGGTCCGAGACGAAGGCGACGTCCCCCCCGCGATCGAGGAAGCGAAGGTAGCGCACGGCGGCGCGGTCGGCGATCCGCCACGCCTCGCGCAGGCCCGCCGTGGCCGGAGCCAGAACGTGGGAGGTCTCGTCGAGGACGGGCTGGTAGGCGAGAAGGACGTCCCAGTCGCCGCGCCGCTCGGCCACCTCGTACGCCGTCGTGAGGAAGGTCGAGAGGCGGTCGGCCATCTCGAGGAAGGTCTTCAGGTCGGGCTCCGCGCCCTTCAGCAGCGCGGGGTCGGGCTGCCCGGGCCAGAAGCCACACCGCCGGTCGAGAGTCCGCTGGAAGTCCTCGGGCCAGGCCTCGGTCTGCCCCGTGCCGCCGACGTAGAGAGAGACCGAAGAGGCGTCGGGGGAGAGCTTCAGGAGCTTTATCCAGCGCCCGCGGCTCGCGACCCCGTCGCTCTTCTCCGCGAGGGGGAGCCACTCTCCCGGCCGGAGGCGTCCGGCGAGGTTCCCGTCGGCGTCGAGGGCGGCGAGCGTGTCGTACTCGCGCCGCCCGTCGTCGTTCGTGTCGAGGAGGACGAAAGTGAAGGAGCGCGCCGCGGAGCCGTCCCGGCCCGCCGGCGACTCAACTCTCACGAGCCGGGGCGGCGACCAGCTCCTCGCCTCGACGGGGAGCGCGATCGCGGCGTCGGGGAAAGCCGACCCGGCCTCCGGACCGGCCCACAGGAAGCCGGGGGAGCGGGAGTCCACCCACCGGAGCCCGACCGGGGTGGTCGTGCGCGGGGTGCGTCCCGTGACGCCGGGCCAGCTCAGGGAGGCGACCCGGTGGCCCTGGCGGGCAAGGGCCTCCCAGAGGGTCTCGACGGCCGGCTCGGCGTCGAAGCCGCTGACCCGGGCCTTCAGCGGCCCGCCCGCGGGCCAGTACGTGTTGGAGACGATGCCGGTGGCCTCCGGGAGCGCGCCCGTGGAGATCGAGGCGTGCGTGACGGCCGTGAGGGACGGGCTCACGGTCTGGAGGCGCCCCGCCGAAACGCCCTCGCGCTCGGCGCGCCGGAAGCCGTCGGCGGAAAGGGACTCGCGCTGCCGTTCGTACTCTTCGCCTCCCGCCCCGTCGAACGAGACGAGCAGGACGCGGCGGGGAGGCTCGGGCGGAGGCGCCGCGCCGAGAAGGCCCGGCACGAGGAGCGCGGCGAGGAGCGGGAAACGGAAGACGTGCGTGTGGGAGCGGGACATTCCCCGCAAGCCTACCGCGTCTCGGCCTTCCCGAGGGCGAGGCGAAGGCTTCGGATCGGCCCGGTGAGCGCCGCTCCGTGGCGCCGGGCGGCGGAGATCGCCCGCGCGGCGTCCGCGTCGAGGCGCCGCGCGATGGCCTCGAGCGCCGCGGCGCCCGCCGGCCCGTTCCCGGTCCCGGCTGCGGCCCGGA
>CALMDF010000484.1 GCA_937864895.1 uncultured Holophagales bacterium
GGGGGCCGCGAGGACGACGAGCGGAACGAGGAGCCAGGGCTCGACGGCGACGAGGACGGCCGCGAGGGTGAGCCCCTGGAGGCCGTCCCCGAGGACGTGCAGGGCGTTGAGGAGGAAAAGGTGGAAGCTCGCCGCGGGCTCGCGGCGAGCCTGTTCGAGGAGATCGAGCGAGGCCGGGTCCTCGAAAGTGGCGACGTCGAGCGACGCGGCGTGCTCGAGGAGGTCGCCGGTCAGCCGCACCTCGAGCTCGTCGAGGAGCCGCCGGCCCGCGTGCCGTTCCGCGATCTTCGTCAGCCCGCCGAGGACCGACAGCCCGAGCGCGGCCCCGACCCACGCGAGGACGCGGCCCGGGTCCCCGCCCGGACCGCTCGAAGCCGCGGCCGAGGCGGCGTCCACGAGGCCGCCGAAGACGACGGCGAGCCCGGCCGGGACGAGGCTTTTCACGAGCTCGGCCGCGATGAGAAGAGCCGCCGGCGCCGGGGCGGTGCGCCAGGTGTAGCGGAGGGCCCACCTCCCGTCGGCGAGGACCTTCCGGATCGGGACCGGGGTCGACGACTCGGAGAGGGGGCCCGGCGGCCCCTCGGGGGCTGCGGTCACCGCTCGACCCGGCCCGCCGACGGGCGTTCCCGGAGCGCCCGGGCGTTCGTCGAACGAAGGTGCTGAGTCATCTCGAAAGCCGGGGGCCCCGCCTCACGCCCCCGAGGCGATCTCCACGATTTCCCCGAAGGTCGCGAGCTCCTCGCGGATCGCCGCGGCGTCGCCCGCCGCGACGATGCGCGCCGCGCCGGTCCCGAAGACCCGGCGTGAGGCACGCCTCACGCCGGCCTTCGAGACCTTCCCGAGCTCGTCCACCTCGCGGCCGATCTCGTCCGGGGGGAGGCCGAGGACCCAGAGGCGGGAGAGCTCGTCGGCAACGCCGCCCGAGGTCTGGAGGGAGATCGCGAGAGACCCCGCGTCGCGACGGAAGGCGCGCTCCATCTCCTCGTCCGTGGGCTCGGTCGTCGCCATCCGTTCCATCTCGTAGAGGATCTCGTTGAGGGCCGCGCCGGTCACCTCGTTGCGGACCGCCGCGAAGGAGCGGACGGTCCCGCAGCCGGCGAGCCAGCTCGCGCCCGCGCCGGGCGAGTAGGTGTAGCCCTTCGCCTCCCGCAGGTTCTGGACGAGGCGCGAGGTGAACGACCCGCCGTAGATCGTCATGGCGAGCTCGAGCGGGTGCGCGTCGGGATCGGTCCGGGGGAAGCCGAGGTTTCCGACGAGGAGGTTCGTCTGCACCGAGCCGGGACGGTCGAGGACCTCGATCCGCCGCGAGCCGGCCGAAACCACGGGAGCGGGGACCGGCGGCGGCGCGTCGCCCCTGCCGCTCCAGTCCCCGAAGAGGCGCTCGGCCCCGGCGTGGACGGCGGCCGGGTCGACGTCTCCCGCGACGACGAGGAGGGCCCTCTCGGGCCGGAGGCGGCGGGCCGCCTCGGCGGCGAGGATCGCGGGGGTGACGGCGTCGATGGAGGCGGCGGTCGGCGAGATCGTCCCGTAGGGGTGGTCTCCGTAGAGGCTCCTCGCGAAGGCGCGGGCGGCGAGGAAGAACGCCTCCGACTCGCTCGTCTCGAGGTCTTCGTGCGCGAGGTGCTTGACGCGAGCGACCCCGTCCCCGGGGAAGGCGGGACTCTTCGCGAGGTCGGCGACGAGGTCGAGGAGGAGCTCGAACCGGGTCGCGAGGCCGGACGCCGCGATCGTCAGCGAGTCCGGGCCGGCCCCGGAGTAGAGGTCGCCGCCCGCTTCCTGCGCGAGGTCGGCGAGCTCGGCGCCGGTGCGGGTCCGCGTGCCTTCGCGGAGGCCCTGGGCGAGGAGACGGGCGAGGCCGGGCGAGGAGGCGGGGTCGTCGGACATGCCTCCCCTCGTGACGAGGCGGATGGTGACGACCGGGACTCCCTCCCTCGGGGCGACCTGCACCGTGAGTCCGTTCGGGAGGGTCGCGATCGAGACGAAAGGGGAAGGAACGGGCCGGACGGGCCCGAGCGGGGGGAGATCCGCGGGGTCGTTCACTTCGCCCCCTTCGGAGGGACCTTCACGATCGCCGCCCGGGCCCCGGGGGCGAGCCACGCGGCGACCCGCCGGAGATCCGCGGCGCCGACCGCCTCGACCTCCGCGGGGAACGCCAGGAGCGCGGCGGGATCCTCCGCGAAGGCCGCCGCCTGCGCCAGCTCGACCGCGAGGCCGAGGCGTGGCTCGAGGTTGCCGTACCAGTCGGCGAGGATCTTCGTCTTCACGCGCGCGAGCTCCCCCGCCTCGACGCCTTCCCGCGCGACCCGCGCGACCTCCTCGTCGAAGGCCGCGAGGACCGCCTCGTGGGAAACCTCGCGCCGGTAGCCGACGCGGGAGAGGAAGAGCGTCGTCCCGTCGTACCAGGCGCCCCCCTGGAACGGGTTGAACCCGCCCGAGAGGTCCGTCGCGATCTCGCGCCCCTCGACGAGGCCCCGGTAGAGGCGCGAGGCGCGCCCGTTGTGGAAGAGCTCGCCGAGCACGAGGAGCGGGATCGCGTCCGCGTGGGTCCGCCCCGGCATCCGCCACGCCATCGCGAGGGCGGGCGTCCTCGCGAGCGGCGCCTCCTTCACGAGGATCGCCGGCGTCTCGCGCATCGGCTCGAAGAGGTCGGGCCGCGGCGGGAGGATCCCCGCCGGGATCGCTCCGAAGCGGTGTTCGGCCCTCTCGAAGACCTCTTCCGCCCTCACGTCCCCCGCCACGGCGAGGACCGCGTTGTTCGGGCGGTAGAAGGCGTCGAAGAAGCTCCTCACGTCCCCGAGGGTCGCCTCGTCGAGGTCGTGGAAGTCGCCGTAGCCGTCGTGGGCGTTCTCCCACTTGTCGTAGAGCGCCTGGGGCAGCTCGCCGTACTCGAAGAGGCCGTACGGGTCGTTCTGGACGTTGACCCGGATCTCCTCCTTGACGACGTCCCGCTGGTTGTCGAGCGACTCCTGCCCGAACGCCAGGGACGTCATGCGGTCGGCCTCGAGGAAGAGGATGCGGTCGAGCGCGGAGGAAGGGGCGTCGACGACGTAGATCGTGACGTCGGGGCGCGTCTGGCCGTTGTTGCTCCCCCCGGAGCCCTCGCAGACCCGGTCGAAGACGCCCTTCCCGGCGTTCGGGGTCCCCTCGAACATCAGGTGCTCGAAGAGGTGGGCGAAGCCCGACCGCCCCCGCGGCTCGAGGCGCGAGCCGATGCGGTAGAGGACGCAGAGGCCGATGACCGCGGCCCCGGGGTTCTTCGAGACGACGACCGTGAGCCCGTCCGCGAGGGCCCGCGTCTCGAGCGGGACGTGGAGCGTCATCCCTTCAGGAGCTGCCGGGCGATGACCATCCGCTGGATCTCGGAGGTCCCCTCGCCGATCGTGCAGAGCTTGACGTCGCGGTAGAACTTCTCGGCCTTGAAGTCCTTCGTGAAGCCGTAGCCGCCGTGGATCTGGACGGAGAGGTTCGCGGCCCGCACCGACACCTCGGCCGCGTAGAGCTTGCACATGGCCGATTCCTTCGTCACCTTCATCCCGGCGTCCTTCATCCACCCGGCGCGCCAGGTGAGGAGGCGGGCGGCGTCGATCTCGGTCGCCATGTCGGCGAGGTAGTTCTGGATCGACTGGAACTCGGAGATCGGCTTTCCGAACTGCTCGCGCTGCCGGGAGTAGTCGAGAGCGCAGTCGTAGGCGCCCTGGGCCATTCCGAGGGCGAGGGCGGCGATCGAGATGCGCCCGCCGTCGAGGACCTGCATCGCCTGGCTGAACCCGGCGCCGAGGTGCCCGAGGAGGTTCTCCTTCGGGATCCGGCACTCCTCCATGACGAGCGTGGCCGTGTCGGAGGCGCGGAGGCCGAGCTTGTTCTCCTTCTTGCCGGCGCGGATCCCCTGCTGGTGGAGGTCCACGACGAAGGCCGAGATGCCGTGCGTCCCGGCCGTCCTGTCCGTCACGGCGAGGAGCACCGCCACGTCGCCGACGGAGCCGTGGGTGATGAAGTTCTTCGAGCCGTTCAGGA
>CALMDF010000485.1 GCA_937864895.1 uncultured Holophagales bacterium
TCTTGCCGAACTGGCCGGTGAAGTAGCCCTGGGCCTTGAGGAGCGTGGCGATGGTCGGGTCCTCCGCCTTCATCCCCTCGGGCGCGCCGGGGAGACCGACCTTCGTCAGGCCGGTGCGGATGGGGGACTGGCCGGTGACGAAGGCGGCCCGGCCCGCCGTGCAGCTCTGCTGCCCGTACCAGTCGGTGAAGAGGGCGCCTTCGCTGGCGATCCGGTCGATGTTCGGGGTCCGGTAACCCATCATTCCCCGGTTGTAGGCGCTGATATTGAAGCCGCCGATGTCGTCTCCCCAGATGACGAGGATGTTCGGTTTCTTCGTTGCCGCGGCCGGAGCCTTGGCGGCGGGGGCCGGCTTCGGCGCCTGCGCGAGAGCCCCGGGCGCCGCCAGGGCGGCGGCCAGGAGCAGGGAAAGGGAAGCGGGGTTGCGTCGGGTCAAGGGGGCCTCCTTCGGAGTCGTCGTTTGCTCAGGGTGAGGTGGCGGAAGTCGATTCGAGCCGGGCCTCGAGGAGCAGTTCGATGTAGGGCGGTACGCCGACGAGGTCGGCGCCCGAGTCGCGCATCGCGGCGAGAAGGGTCGTCCCCGACTCGTCCGCCGAGATGAGGTCCGTGAGGTCGAGCCGGACCCGGGCACCCTCGCGGCACGCTCTCCGGAGCTCTCCGAGGCCGACCGCGCTGAGCCGGCCGGCCACGCGGACGGTCAGGAGGCCGTCCTTCTCCTCGGTCGAGATGTGCAGGTCCACGCCCGCGTCAGCGCACGGGCCGTGCCGTGGAGGTGCGGGCGAGGTCGCGTGGTTCTAAATCTCTGGCGAGCAGTGTCTTGTTCGTCTGCCGGGCGACAGGCTCGACCACCGTTTCGACGGCGAGAGCCACGATATGTCGTGCCATCCGCGAAATGTCGTGGGCGACGTTCTAGAATGGCCGTTGTCCGTGTCAGACAGTCAGTTCACCCGCTTTCTCGGCAGGCTCTCGGCCCGATTCGCGGCGGTGCCGGCCGAAGGCGTGGACGAGGAGATCGCCGCGGCCCTCGAAGGGCTCGTCGACGAGCTCGGGACGGACCGCGCGAGCTTCTACCAGTTCGATCCCGAGACGCACGGCGTCGCGTCGGGGCACCAGTGGGCCCGGCCGGGCCTCCCGCTCGACGCGGGGAACGCAATCCGCGAGCTCCCCTGGCTCCGCGGCAGGCTCCTCGCCGGGGAGACCGTCGTCGTGGACCTGCGTGACGACCTGCCGCCGGAGGCCGCGGTCGAGCGCCGCTGGGCGGAGGCCCGCGGCCTGTGGTCACACGTCTCGATCCCGCTCTCGGTCGGCGGGCGGCTCGTGTCGGTCGTCGCGACGGGGTCGTTTCGCGAGCCGCGGCGGTGGTCCCAGGAGGATGTCGAGCGGGTCCGGATCGTCGGCCAGATCCTCGCGGGCGCCGTCGACCGCAAGCACCGGGACCTGGAGCTGAAGAGGAGCCTCGAGGAGGTCCGCCGCCTGAAGGATCAGCTCGCGGCGGAGAACGTCCTCCTCCGCGAGGAGCTCGGCTCCTCGCACGACTTCCAGGAGATCGTGGGCGAGAGCCCGGCCCTGAAGCGAACGCTCGCCCTCGTCGCCCAGGTCGCGCCGACCGGCTCGACCGTTCTCCTGCTCGGCGAGACGGGCACCGGCAAGGAGCTTCTCGCGCGCGCGATCCACGAACGCAGCCCGCGGCACGGGCGATCCATGGTGAAGGTGAACTGCGCCGCCATCCCGCCGACGCTCATCGAGAGCGAGCTCTTCGGGCACGAGAAGGGGGCGTTCACCGGCGCCCTCGCCACGAAGATCGGCCGCTTCGAGCTCGCGAACGGAGGCACCCTCTTCCTCGACGAGATCGGCGACCTCGGCCTCGACCTGCAGGGGAAGCTCCTGCGGGTCCTGCAGGAGGGGGAGTTCGAGAGGGTCGGCTCGAGCCAGACGCGCAAAGTCGACGTCCGCCTCGTCGCCGCCACGCACCACGACCTCGGAGCGGCCGTCGAGGCCGGCCGGTTCCGGGCCGACCTCTTCTACCGCCTCAACGTCTTCCCGATCCGCGTCCCTCCCCTGCGCGAGCGCCGGGAGGACGTCCCGCTCCTCGTCTGGTGGTTCATCCAGCGGCGGCAGGGAAGGATCGGACGGCACATCGACAGGGTCCCGCGCCCGGCGATGGAACGCCTTGCGGCCTATCCCTGGCCGGGGAACGTCCGCGAGCTGGAGAACGTCGTCGAGCGCGCGCTCATCCTCTCGCCGGGCTCCACGCTGCAGCTGGACGAGGCCTTCGGCGGCGGGACGCCGGCCGTGGCGGGAAGCACCGGAGGCGCCCGGTCGATGGAAGCCGTCGAGCGGGCCCACGTCGAGGCCGTCCTCGAGCGTTGCGGCGGCCGCGTCGAGGGGCCCGGAAACGCGGCCGAGATCCTCGGCCTCAAGCCGAGCACGCTGCGGTCGCGGATGAAGAAGCTCGGGATCCGGCGGGCGTGAAACCCGTTCTCGAGCTCGCCATCCCGGCGTGCGCGGTCCTCCTCATGGCGGTCGTCGGCCTGGACGTGTCGCGCGCGGACCTCGGCCGGGTCCTCTCGAAACCGCGTCTCCTGGTCGCGGGTCTGATCGGGCCGCTGGTCCTTCTCCCGCCGATCGCCCTCCTCGTCCTCTGGACCCTGCCGATGCCCGCGGAGATCGGCGCCGGGATGCTGCTCCTCGCCGTCTGTCCCGTGGGCGGGATCTCGAACGTCTACAGCTACCTGGCGCGGGCCTCGACGGCGCTCTCCGTCACGCTCACGGCGGCCTCCTGCGTCGCCGCCGTCGTCACGATGCCGCTCCTCACGCGGGGCTTCGAGCTCGTGCTCGGCCGTCCGTTCGGTTTCCGGGCGCCCGTCGGCACCCTGGCGGCTCAGGTCTTCGGCATGCTCGTCCTGCCCGTCGTCCTCGGGATGACGCTCCGGGCGCGGGCCCCGGTCTTCGCGGCCCGGCACGAGGCGGGGCTGAGGCGCGTCGCCCTGTCGGGGCTGGCCCTCCTCCTCGGCTTCATCCTCTGGAGCGAGTGGGCGCGCTTCGTCGCGAACGTCGCCGTGACGGCGGCGGCCTCGGCGCTCTTCGTCCTCCTCGCGATGGCCGCGGGCGCGGCCGTCGCGCGCGCCGCCGGGGCGGACGCCCGGGAGTGCTTCACCCTCTCCGTGGAGTTCGCGACGCGCAACAGCGCGATCGCGACGGTCGTCGCGATCACCTTTCTCGGCGACGCGCGCTTCGCCGTCTTCGCGACGACCTACTTCTTCACGGAAGCGGCGCTCGCCGGAATCGCCATCGTGGTGTTTCGCCGTCGCGAGGCGCTGGTCTAAGGTAGGGCCGTGAGCATCCGGGACCGGATCCTCCGTGCCCCTTCCCCGAGGGTCCTCGCCGGCGTCGCCGTGGCGCTCCTTCTCTACGCGGCGGTCGGCTTCCTCGTCGTCCCGCGCGTCGTCGTCGCGAAGCTGCCGCCGGCGCTCTCGGCGGCGCTTCACCGGCCGGTGACGGTGAAAGCGGCGAAGGCAAACCCGTTCGTCCTCTCGCTCACGCTCGAAGGGCTCCGGGTCGGGGAGAGAGAGGGGCAGGGGGCCTTCGTCACCGTCGAGCGCCTCTACGCGAACGCGCAGCTCTCGTCGCTCTTCCACCGTGGCGCGGTCCTGAGCGAGGCGATCGTCGAGGCGCCGGCCGTCTCGATCGTCCGGACGGGACCGGGAGCGCTGAGCATCTCTGACCTGATCGAGGAGCTCTCGAAGGAGAAGCCGGGCTCGAAGCCGGCGCGCTTCTCCGTCGCGAACATCCGGGTCGAGCGGGGGTCGGTCTTCTTCGACGACCGGCCCGCGGGGACGAAGCACGCGGTGACGGAGCTGAAGGCCGGCGTGCCGTTCCTCTCGAACCTTCCCGTCGACCAGGACGTCTTCACCGAGCCCTTCCTCGGGGCGAAGGTGAACGGCTCCGCCTTCGAGCTGGAGGGGAAGACGAAGCCGTTCCACGGGACGCGCGAGACGACGCTCGACCTCGGCCTGGCGGACATCGACCTGCCCTTCTACCTCGCGTACGTCCCGCTGAAGGGGGACGCGAAGCTCTCCTCGGGGCGCCTCGACACGAAGCTGACCCTCTCGTTCCGGCAGGGGAGCGGCGAGGACCCGGCGGTGATCCTCTCGGGGCGGGCGGCGGTCCGGCAGCTGCGGATCTCCGAGGGGGAGACGAAGCCCCTCGTCGAGCTGAAGCGGCTCGAGGCGGTGCTCACCTCGGCCGACCTCCTCCGGCGCGACGTACGCCTCGCGAGCGTGACGGTCGACGAGCCGGAGGCCTGGCTCCACAGGGACCGCGGCGGCGCGTTCCCGATCGTCGAGGCGCTCCTCGGAAAGGCGACGGCCGAACCCGCCGGGCTGACGGAAGAACGACCCTCGGCGGGCTGGCGAGTCGACGTCGACTCGGTCGCCGTCAACGACGGCCGGGTGAGCTTCCGCGACGAGCGGCCGCGGCGGCCGTTCGAGGCGGCCCTGAGGGAGATCTCGATCTCCGTCGCCGGCCTGTCGACCGCCCCTGGAAAGGCCGCCACGATGAAGGTCGCGGCGAAGACCGACGCTGGGGAGAACCTCGAGCAGTCGGGGACCGTCACCCTCGAGCCCCAGGCCGCCGAGGGCACGCTTTCGGTCACCGGCATCCCGCTGAAGAGGTACGCGCCGTACTACGAAGACGGGATCCTCTTCGCCGTCGAGGCCGGGACCCTCGACGCCTCGGCGCGCTACAGCTGGCCCTCGGCAGAGGGAATGGCCGCGCTCTCGGACGTCTCGCTCGCGCTGAAGGACGTGCGAGCGCGGAAGGAAGGAGAGAGGGAGGACTTCCTCCGGATTCCCTCGTTCGCGATGGAGGGAGGGTCGGTCGATCCCGGGACGCGGGAGGTCCGCATGGAGCGGCTGACGGCGTCCGGCGCGAACGTGAAGATCGTGAGACAGAAGGACGGCAGCATCGACCTCGCGAAGCTCGTGAAGGAAGGGCCCGCGCCCGGGCCGGAGCGGCCGGGCGGGACGGGGCAGGGCGCGGGAGGCGGCGGGTGGACGACACGCCTCGCCTCCGTCTCTCTCGAAAAGGGCTCCGTCCAATTTGTTGACGAGGCGGCGCCCCGTCCGGTGACGACGGTCGTCGCGCCCATCGGCCTGTCGGCCGAGGGTCTCTCCACCGCCCGCGGAGAGAAGGGAAAGGTCCGCGGGAAGGTCGTCCTGAACGGGAGAGGGAGCCTCACGGTCGCGGGGACCGTGGGTCTCTCGCCCGTCCTCGCCGAGCTGAGGCTCGACGCCACCGGCGTGGAGCTCCCGCCCTTCTCCGGATACGCGCCGGAGAACGTCCAGCTGTCACTGACCCGGGGGACGATCTCGGCGAGGGGCACGGTCTCGGCGGAGGAGGGGCCGGGCGGCGGGCTCGCCTTCGCCTGGGAGGGCGAGGCGAGCTGCGGAAACCTGGCGCTCGTGGATCCGGTTGTCTCCCAGGACCTCCTGTCGTGGGACTCGCTCCGCTTCGACGGGATGAAGGCGACGTCGAGCCCCCCGTCGTTCGTCGCCGCGAAGGTGGCGCTGACGGACTGCTTCGCGCGGGTCGAGCTCGACGAGGCCGGGAACCTGAACTTCCGGAGGGCCTTCGGGCTCGCCGAGCCGCCCCCGGTGGACGACGCGGCCGCCGAGTCCGCACTGGCGGGCGGGAAGCCCGCGGATCCGCCCCCGCCGCGGGCCGCTCAGGCGCCGCCGGGGGAGAGCGCCGCGTACGTGAGGATCGACGCCGTGACGCTGCAGGGAGGCCGGTTCCACGTCGAAGACCGGTTCGTGAAACCGGCCTATCGGGCCGACCTGAAGGACGTCGGCGGGAGGATTTCGGGGCTGTCGTCCGTGGCGGGGACGCGCGCCGAGGTCGACCTGCGCGGGAGCC
>CALMDF010000486.1 GCA_937864895.1 uncultured Holophagales bacterium
AAGCAGCCGTGGCTCTCGGCCCTGGGCTCGGGGCGCCACCGCTCCGGGTCGATGAAGTTCGGGACGACGTCGATCTCGCGGCCCGGCGTGAAGACCTCCCGCGTGACGGCGCGCAGGTACTCCGAGACGGCCGTCACGGCGTCCGAGCGCTCGATCCCGAACCGGGTGATCGGGAGGTACGAGCGGTCCTGCCCGACGATCGTCACGTCGGTCCCGTGGAGCGTCGTGACGACGGCGAGCCTGCGGGGCAGGAGCATCTCCCGCGCGAGGTGGGCGGAGATGGCGTGCGGGAGGGCGTAGTGCGCGTGGAGGAGGTCGAGCCCCTCGTGGAGGGCGACGTCGACGATCCGCGTCGCGAGGGCGAGGTCGTAGGGCGGGTAGTTGAAGAGCGGGTAGGTGGGGACCGAGACCTCGTGGTACGAGACCCGCTCGGCGAAGAGGTTCAGACGCGACGGGAGGGCGTAGCTGATGAAGTGGACGTCGTGCCCGCGGCTCGCGAGCTCGTGCCCGAGCTCGGTCGCGACGACCCCCGACCCGCCGAACGTCGGGTAGCAGGCGATCCCGATCTTCATCGTCTCAGAACCCCTTCTCGAAGCCGTCGAAGGCGGCGAGCGGGTCCGCGAGGAGCGGGGGCCTCGGCGACACGAACCCCTCCGCGGCGCCGACGTTCGCGAGGCGGCCGAAGGCGCGCGCGCGCGCCGTGACCCCCTCGAGGAACTGGGGGGAGGAGATGAACGTCTCCGGCTCGAGGGAGGCCGGGTCGAAGAACTGGCTCCGGAACGCCCGGACGGCGGCGAGCTTCGTCTCGAGCGTCTCCGTCACGTCGACGAGAAACGTCGGCTCGGCCAGGAACGTCGAGGGGTAGTAGACGACCTGCTGCGGACGGTGGGGGGCGCGCCCCGTCCCGAGGGACCGGAGCCCCGCGTAGAAGGCGGCGTCCGTGACGATCCGCCCGGCCCTCACGTGGTCCGGGTGGCGGTCGACCGGGAGCGGCGCGAAGACGAGGCGCGGGCGGCGGCGGCGGACGACGTCGACGACCTCGAGCTCGGCGGCGCGGTCGGTACGGAGGTTCCCGTCGCCGAGGTCGAGACCGTCGCGGAAGAGCGCCCCGAGGAGGCGGGCCGACTCGGCCGCCTCGGCGGCGCGCGTCTCGGGCGTCCCGCGCGTCCCCGCCTCGCCCCGCGTCAGGTCGAGGATGCCCACGCTCCGCCCCCGTCGGGAAAGGCGGGCGAGCGTGCCGCCGCAGCCCAGCTCGACGTCGTCGGGGTGCGCCCCGACCGCCAGGATCTCGACCGTCTCGGCTCCCGTCACAGCGCGATCTCCTGCAGCCCCGCCACGTCCCAGCGGAGCTGTTGCTTGAGCGGGCCGACGAGGCCCGCGCGCCCGTGGCGGAGGAGCCACGGGAGGGGGGAGTAGACCCGCTCGGCGGGACGTCCGCCCGGCGCCAGCGAAGCGGCGAGGCGGCGGAGCTGCCGGGCCTCGGCCTCGTTCGCGCGCCCCGCGGCCGCGCGCGTCCGCTCGATGAGCTTCTCGAAGGAGAAGCGGACGTTCTCCCGCGTCGACTCGAGGGGCTTCCCGAGCCCGGCCTCGACCCCGGCGAGCCTCGGCGCGAGGCCGGCGAGCGCTTCGAGCGTCTCGTCGCGGACCGCGGCGAGGTCGGCGAGGAGGGACCCCTCCTTCTCGGCGCCCCGCGCCGAGAGGAGGGCGTCCGGCCCCGCGAAGAGGTCCGCGAGGCCGAGCCCGAGCTTCTCGAGGGCGCGGCGGTCGGCGGAGGTGACGGGCGCGGCCATCGGCCGCGCCACGAGGACGGGCGGGACGATCCCGGCCCAGTCGAAAAGGGGGAGCATCTGCGCCCAGTAGGCGAGCTCGGCCGGGCCGAGGACCGTCGCGGCGACCGGGTAGAGCGTCGAGGCGGCGAGGGGACGGGAGAGGGCCGAGAACGAGGGGAGCCACTCCCCCGTCTCGAAACGGGAGACGACGTCCTGCTCCCCGTAGCGCTCCCCGTCGCGCCCCTTCAGCTCGAGGGCGCCTTCCCGCTCCCGGAGGAGGAGGCGTTCGCCGTCGACGAGGGCGAAGAGGGGAAGGGCCCCTCCTTCCGCCACGACCTGGGGCGGGTGGCCCGCGGCCGCGAGCGCGGCCGCCCTGTCCCCGAGGAGGCGGCGCACCTCCGCGCGCTCCCTCACGAGGCGGGTCGCGAGGGGGACGAGGACGGGCTTTTCCTCTCTTCTCGCGGCGTCGGCGAAGAGGAGGGCGGGCTCGTCGAGGAGCCAGGAGAGGGAGGCCACGAAGGCCTCGCGGTAGGTCGCCCCGGCGTGCGCGGCCCCCAGCGCCGCGAGGCTCTCGGCGTCGGCGATCGCGCCGGCCCCCTCGCGGGCGCGGTCGAGGACCGCGGCGACGACGGTCTCGACTGGGAGCGCCCCGACGGGCCTGCGATTCCCCGCGAGGGGCGCCGGGTCCGGGCCCGCCTCGACCGCGCCGTCGGCCCCGGGGAGGGAGATTCTCGTCACCTCGACGAGGTCGTGATCCTCGGAGGCGCACCAGAAGACGGGCGCGAGGTCCGTTCCCCGGGACGAGAGCTCCCGGGCGATCTGCACCGCGGCGAGCGCCTTCACGGTCGTCAGGAGAGGGCCCGTCAGGAGCCCGACCTGCTGCCCCGCGAGGACTCCGGCCCGGCGGCCCCGGGCGAGCTCGGAGAGCGTCTCGTCGGCCCCTTCGCGCGGACGGAACGCGGCGAGGACCCGCTCGGCGCGGGCGGCGATCGCGGCGGCGGTGGCGGGCTCTCCCAGGAACGGGGCCGCGCCGGCACCGCCCGTCGCGTGAGCGAGGGCGAGCGCGGGGATCCCGGGGACGGATTCGAGGGGAACCGTCATTTCGAGCCTCCGGCGACGCCGAGGAGGATGAGTCGCGGCGAGCGCCTGACGTCGAACGGAGAGCCGTCGAAGTCGCCGAACGCCGCGGTGACGCGCAGGCCCGCGCTCCGGTGGAGCGCCTCCAGCTCGTCCCGGTGGTAGACGCGGACGCTCTCGCGGAACGAGCGTGCCCCGGGGCCGGTCCCCATCGTGATCCGCTTCTCGACGCGCCGAGTCGCGGCGTCGTAGCCGCGCCGGATCGAGACCCGCTCCCCCGCGACCGTCTTCTCCTCCCTCGAAACGAGCGTCGAGAGGACGCGCGCGGCGTTGAAAACGTCGGAGAGGAAGGCGCCGCCGGGCGCAACGACGCGCGCGATCTCGGCGATGACGCGGACGTCGTCCGCGGGGTCGTCGAAGTAGCCGAACGAGGTGAAGAAGTTCACGACGGCGCCGAAGGCGTCCCGCGCGAAGGGGAGGTGCAGCATGTCGGCCCTCACGAAGCCGGGGGCCGGGGCGTTCTTCCGGGCGCGCGCCCGGGCGAGGAGGTGCGCCGAGAGGTCGACGCCCGTGACCGGCGTTCCCCAGCGGGCGAGGACGACGGCGTGCCGCCCCGTTCCGCACGCGAGGTCGAGGATTCCCCCCCGTCCCTTCGCGGCGTAGGGCGCGAGGAGGCCGAAGACGAACTCGGCCTGCCGCTGCGCCTCGAGGTCGTCGCGGTCCGGGTAGAGTGCGAGGTACTCCTCCCCGAACCAGCTCGCGTACCAGGGGTCTCGCTCGGCGTCGGCGTTCAAGCGAAGGGATGATACGGGGTCGGCCCCGGGCCCGGACGGTTCCGGCTCAGAAGCCCCAGAGCGCCAGCTCGTCGATGAGCGTCGCGAGGCTGGGATGCTTGACGAGCTCCTCGTAGAGCCAGCCGTGGCGCTCCTTCACGGTGGCGAGCTCCTCGCGCGCCCGCGCGGCGTCGCCGCCGGCCGCCGCCGCCTGAAGGCGCTCCACCGCCTCGCGCTCGTCGGCGCCGAGCCGCGCGTCGAGGTCGCGGCGGACGGCGTCGAACGCCTCCTGGACCCGGCCGCCCTTCCCTTTGCTCCCGCTCTCCTCGCCGGCCACGGCGTCAGGCTCCCTCGGCGACGGCGATCTTCGCCTCCGCGTAGGCGATGTCGGCGTTGACGGTCTCGAGCTGCTCCGCCCCGACGACGACGAGGCGCCTGACGTCCCCCTCGGCGCGGGCCTCGCGGGCCGCGGCGGGGTCGATGGCGTCCTTCTCGGCGGCGACGTCGGCGAGGACGCGGACGACGTCGCCCGCCACCTCGACGAACCCGCCGCGGACGGCGACGGCGGTCTTCCTCCCGCCGTCCGTCCAGGCGACCCGACCGACGCCGAGGAGGGCGACGAGCGGCGTGTGGCCCGGGAGGATTCCGAGCTCGCCGAGCTCTCCCGGCAGCGACACGGAGTCGCAGGGCACCCGCTCCACGACGGAGCGCTCCGGGGTGACGACCGTCAGGGTGAGGCGGCCCGTCGCCGACACGGCCTCAGGCCTCGCCCGCCTTCTTCATCCTCTCGTAGCGCTCGAGGACGTCCTCGATCGTCCCCTGCAGGAGGAACGCCTGCTCGGGCACCTCGTCGTGACGGCCCTCGACGATCTCCTTGAACGAGCGGATGGTGTCGGCGATCTTGACGTACTTGCCGGGCAGGCCCGTGAACTGCTCGGCGACGTGGAACGGCTGGGAGAGGAACCGCTGGATCTTCCGGGCCCGTGCGACGACGAGCTTGTCGTCCTCGGAGAGCTCGTCGATGCCGAGGATCGCGATGATGTCCTGCAGGTCCTTGTACTTCTGGAGGATCTGCTGGACCGCTCGCGCCACGGCGTAGTGCTCCTCGCCGACGGTCATCGGCGAGAGGATCTTCGACGTCGAGGCGAGGGGGTCGACCGCCGGGTAGATGCCGAGCTCGGCGATCTGCCGCGAGAGGACGGTCGTGGCGTCGAGGTGGGCGAACGCGGTCGCCGGGGCCGGGTCGGTCAGGTCGTCGGCCGGGACGTAGAT
>CALMDF010000487.1 GCA_937864895.1 uncultured Holophagales bacterium
CTTTGGCCGCCTCAGGGAACGGCGGCGGTCGGAGGTCGCCGCCCGGGCCCACCTCGACCTCGCCGCCGAGCGGGCGGCCCGCGCCCTCGCGGCGATCGGGCAGCGCGCCGAGGCCGCCCGCGTCAGGCGCGAGGCGAGGGCGCTGCTGGCTCCCGTGACGGCTCCCGGGGCGCGGCAGGCCGTTTCCCGCGGCGCGGACTAGAATCCGCCCCGCCCGTCCGGGCGAACGAGATCGGAAGAGGTGTCCCCGAGATGAAAGTCCACGAATACCAGGCGAAGGAGATCCTCCGTCGCTACGGTGTCGCGACCCCGCAGGGGCACGTCACCGACAGCCCGGAGGAGGCCCGTCAGATCACGAAGGACCTCGGCGGCAAGTCCGTCGTGAAGGCCCAGATCCACGCCGGCGGGCGCGGCAAGGGGGGCGGCGTCAAGCTCGCGAAGACCCCCGACGAGGCCTTCGAGCACGCCCAGAAGATCATCGGCATGCAGCTCGTGACGCACCAGACCGGCCCCGAGGGGCGCAAGGTCAAGAAGGTGCTCGTCGAGGCGGCGGCCGACATCGCCCAGGAGCTCTACCTCGGCATCACCCTCGACCGGGCGATCGGCAAGCCGGTCCTCATGGCGTCGAAGTTCGGCGGCATGGAGATCGAGGAGGTCGCCCACAAGGACCCGACCGCGATCCTCAAGGAGCCGTTCGACGCGATCGCCGGCCTCCAGCCGTTCCAGGCGCGCAAGGTAGCCTACGCGCTCGGGCTGACGGGGGAGACGCACAAGAAGGCCGTCCCCTTCCTCCTCGCGCTGGCGAAGGCCTACGTCGAGACCGACTGCTCGCTCGCCGAGATCAACCCCCTGATGATCACCGGCCAGGGCGACGTCGTGGCGCTCGACGCCAAGATGAACTTCGACGACAACGCCCTCTTCCGGCACCTCGACATCAAGGAGTACCGGGACCTCGACGAGGAGGACCCGCTCGAGGTCGAGGCGTCGAAGTTCAACCTGAACTACATCAAGCTCGACGGCAACGTCGGCTGCATGGTAAACGGGGCCGGCCTCGCGATGTCGACGATGGACATCATCCAGTACGCCGGCGGGAGCCCCGCGAACTTCCTCGACGTCGGCGGCGGGGCCAACGAGGAGCAGGTCCGCAACGCGATGCGGATCATCCTCTCGGACCCGAACGTGAAGGGCGTCCTCATCAACATCTTCGGCGGCATCATGCGGTGCGACATCATCGCCAGCGGCGTCGTGAAGGCCGTCAAGGAGATCGGCTGCACCATCCCCGTCGTCGTCCGCCTCGAGGGGACGAACGTCGAGGAGGGCAAGCAGATCCTCAGGGACTCCGGCCTCGCCGTCATCCCGGCCGACGGGATGAAGGACGCCGCGGAGAAGATCATCGCCGCGGTCGCGAAGGGGGGGAACTGAGATGGCCAGCTGGCTCAGCACCGACACGAAGGTCCTCGTCCAGGGCCTGACGGGTCGCGAGGGGAAGTTCCACGCCCTCGCCGGACGTGACTACGGGACCCAGGTCGTCGCGGGGGTGACCCCCGGCAAGGGCGGCACCGACGTCGAGGGGATCCCCGTCTTCAACACCGTCCACGAGGCGGTCGAGAAGACGGGCGCGAACGCCTCGCTCCTCTTCGTCCCGCCGCCGGCCGCGGCCGACGGGATCATGGAAGCCGCCGACGCGGGCGTCGCCCTCGTCATCGCGATCACGGAAGGCATCCCGGTCAACGACATGATCCGGGTGAAGGCGTTCCTCGCCGACCGCCCGAACGTCCGCCTCGTCGGCCCGAACTGCCCGGGTGTCATCCGCCCGTCGGCGAAGGTGAAGCTCGGCATCATGCCGGCGCGGATTCACCGCCCGGGCAAGGTCGGCATCGTCTCCCGCTCGGGGACCCTCACCTACGAGGCGGTCGGCCAGACGACGGCGCTCGGCCTCGGCCAGTCGACCTGCATCGGCATCGGCGGCGACCCGGTGAACGGCACGAACTTCATCGACTGCCTCGAGATGTTCAGGGACGACCCGGAGACCGAGGCGATCATCATGATCGGCGAGATCGGCGGGAGCGCCGAGGAAGAGGCCGCGGAGTGGATCGCGGCGAACCTGAAGAAGCCGGTCGCCTCGTTCATTGCGGGCCGGACGGCCCCCCCGGGCCGCCGGATGGGTCACGCCGGGGCGATCATCTCCGGCGGCAAGGGGACCGCGACCGAGAAGGTCGCCGCCCTGCGCGCCGCGGGGGTTCTCGTCGCCGACTCCCCGGCCCTCATCGGCGAGACGCTGGTGAAGGCCATCAAGGGATAAGAGGAGCAACCACTTGGAAAAGACGTTCGCGATCATCAAGCCCGACGCCGTCGAAGCCAGGAACGCGGGGAAGATCCTCGCCCGCATGGAGGCCGAGGGCTTCCGCGTCGTCGCGATGAAGGGGCACCGGATCTCGAAGGCCGAGGCCGAGGGCTTCTACGCCGAGCACGCCGGCAAGGGCTTCTTCGGTGCCCTCGTCTCCTACATGACGTCGGGCCCGGTCTTCGTCGCCGTCCTCGAGCGGGAGAACGCCGTCGCCCACTGGCGCGCCGTCATGGGCGCCACGAACCCGGCGAACGCCGACGAGGGGACGATCCGCAAGGAGTTCGGCCAGTCGATCGAGCGCAATGCCGCGCACGGCTCCGCCAACGCCGCGGACGCCGCCCGCGAGGTGACGTTCTTCTTCTCCCAGGCCGAGCTTCTCTCGTCGTAGTCAGCGTGAGGGCGGGGGCGCACGGCGCCCCCGCCCGTTTCGTCCGAGGGGCGTCCGCCTCCTCGACGAGCTGCGACAATCCGCCGGTGAAGGGACTGGCGACGGCCATCGCGACCGTTCTCCTCGTGGTGGCCTTCGCGGCGCCGGGGGAGGAGCCGCGGCCCCTCGGCGGCGGGTTCGTCCGGCCCACTCCGGCCCGTACTCCGACGCCGCGACCGGGCCCCCGGGTGACTCCCGCCCAGGCCCCGGCGAGGGCCGCGGTCGCGACCGCCCGGCCGCGCCCGACCGCACCTTCCGTCCGCCCCTCGGCGCCGCGCGCCGTGGCGACCCCCCCCCGCGCGGCGGCGGACGTCTCCGTCGGCTACGTCCTCGTCCCGTTCGTCGTGACCGACCGGAAGGGGCGCCCCGTCCCCGGCCTGACGGAGGAGGACGTCACGCTCCTTTCCGACGGCGTGCCGGTGGAGCGGGACCTCTTCCAGGCAAGCACCGACGCCCCCGTCTCCTTCGCCGTCCTCCTCGACGGGTCGGGCTCGATGGGACTCGCCGGGAAGATGGAGGGGGCGCGGGCCGCCATCGGCGCGCTCGCCGCGAGCCGGGTGCCGGGGGACGACTTCGCCCTCTTCGTCTTCGCCGAAGGCGAGGTGAAGGAGGTCGTCCCCTTCACCGAGGACCCGCGGAAGCTCGTGGCGGCAGCCCGGCAGGTGCGTCCCTGGGGAAAGACGGCCTTCCGCGACGCGCTGGCCCGGATGCCGGAGAAGAGCCTCCAGGGGAAGAACGGCTCGAGGGCCGTCGTCCTCCTCTCCGACGGCATCGACAACGATTCGGAGATCTCGGAAGAAGAGCTGGGCAAGCTGATGGAAGGGATCGAAGTCCCGGTCTACCCGCTCGGAATCCGCTCTCCCGGCGCCCTCGCGCTGCCTCTCCCGGGGCGGACCGTCGAGTGGATGCTGAACATCGACGTCCTCGCCCACGTCGCACGCATCACCGGCGGGAGGATGGCCGTCGTCGACGACCCGTCCCTCCTCCCGGAACGCATCCTAGACATTCAAAAAGACTTGCGGTCTCAATACCTGATTGGTTTTTCCCCCACCGGCAAGGGTCCGGTAAGATACCGCCGCCTCACTCTAAGGGTGGCGGGTCCGGCCCGCCCCGTCCGCGTGAGGGCCGGATACCGCGGTTCCGACCCTCCCGCGCGCGGGACGCTCCGATCCGGAACCAAATGAGCGAACGGTGAGGCCGTCCATCGGACGTTGAGGAGGAACCGAATGAAGAAGCTGAACAGGGCTGCCCTCGTGGGCGTCGCCGTCCTCGTGACGGGCGCTTTCGGGTGCGCCACCACGAAGGCCGTCGACGAGAAGATCGCCGCCGCCACGGCCAAGACCGATCAGAAGATCGAAACGGTCGAGACCCAGGTCGAGGACCTGCAGACGAAGCAGAAGGCAACCGAGGCGAAGGTCGACGCGCAGGGCCAGGAGATCGCCAAGGTGTCCCAGTCCGCGCAGGAAGCCCTGAAGCGCGCCCAGGAAGCCGGCATCCTCGCCAAGGGGAAGGTCGTCTTCGAGCAGACCCTCACCGAAGACCGCGTCAAGTTCCGCTCCGGCTCCGCCGAGCTGAACGACGAGGCCAAGGTCGCCCTCGACGAGTTCGCCGCGAAGGTCAAGGAGCTCGGCCGCCCGACGTGGATGGAGATCCAGGGCCACACCGACTCGACCGGCACCGACGAGATCAACGACGCCCTCGGCGAGAAACGCGCCGAAGCCGTCCGCCGCTACCTCGCGCGCACCCACAAGCTCGCGATCCAGCGGATGACGACGATCTCCTACGGCGACACGCTCCCGGCCGACACGGGCAAGGGTTCCAAGGCCCGCGCTGCGAACCGCCGCGTCGTCCTCGTCGTCCTCGAGTAGACCTCCGGGTTTTCGAGCCCTCGCCGGGCGTCCGGGTCATTCCGGGCGCCCGGTTTCTCTTTTCCGGCGCCACGGGAAGACCTGGCGGGCCTACGGGTCGTGGACGATCGGCGGACCGAGCTCCCGGAGGGAGAACTCCGCGTAGACGTGGTGGCCGTCCTCGTCGACGACCCTCAGGTCGTCCTTCTGCCTGAGGTCGTCCATCACCATGTCGTAGTGGGCGCGGTACCTGGCCCGCACCGTCTCGACCGG
>CALMDF010000488.1 GCA_937864895.1 uncultured Holophagales bacterium
CGAGCCCGACCGTCTCCGCGAGGAAGACGGCGAGGACGATCTTCGAGCCGTAGAAGGAGAACCGCTCGAAGAGCTCGAGGACGTTGGCGACCCAGAAGGTCCGGGCGAAGCCGGACTTCAGCTTGGAGAAACGTGCGGCGAGGTCCAAGGGCGCTCCTTCCCGGGGTCCCGACGGAACGCGGCATCTTCCGGGCCGGAACGTGCCGCGTCAACCGCGGGCGCTTTTGCTAGCCTCCCGGCACCCGGAGGAACGAAATGGCGGAAGCGGAGAGGTACGACCTCGTCGTCCTGGGGGCCGGCCCGGCCGGAGAGAAGGGGGCCGCCCTCGCCGCCTACTTCGGCCGGCGCGTGGCGCTCGTCGAGCGGCGCGCCGAGCCCGGCGGGACCTCCGTCCACACCGGCACGCTCCCGTCGAAGACCCTCCGCGAGGCCGCCCTCTACCTGACCGGGTTCCAGCGCCGCGAGCTCTACGGGATGACGCTCCGCCTCGACCGCAGGCGGAGCCTCAGGCAGCTCCTCGGCCGGCTCGCCGACGTCACGGCGCGGCAGACCCGCCAGATCGACCGCAACCTCGAGCGGCACCGGATCGAGACCGTGCGCGGGCACGGGCGGTTCCTGGACGCGGGGACCGTCTCCGTGACGGACGAGGCCGGAGTCGAGACCCGGCGGCTCTCGGCCGCCGCGTTCCTCGTCGCCACCGGCTCCTCGCCGCTGCCGCCGCGCGGCCTGAACTTCGACGACCCCGACGTCGAGGACTCGGACCGGATCCTCGACCTCGACCGGATCCCGCGGAGCCTCGCCGTCGTCGGCGGGGGCGTCATCGGGTGCGAGTACGCCTCGATCTTCGCCGCGCTCGGCACGCGGGTGACGCTCGTCGAGGGGCGCGACCGGCTCCTCGGCTTCCTCGACGCCGAGCTCTCCGCCGCGCTCAAGGTCTCGCTGGAACGGATGGGGGCCGACGTCGTCCTCGGCGACGCCGTGGAGCGCCTCGTAAGGGTCCCGGGCCTGGCCGATGACGCCCTTCGCCTCTCCCTGAAGTCGGGGCGCGAGCTGGCGGCCGGAAAGGTCCTCTTCTCGGCGGGCCGGCGCGGGAACACGGCGGGGCTCGGCCTCGAGGCGGCGGGCGTCGTGTTCGACGAGAAGGGGCGCATCCCGGTGGACGGGTCGTTCCGAACGAACGTGCCGGGCATCTACGCGGCGGGAGACATCGTCGGGTTCCCCGCCCTCGCGGCGACCTCGATGGAGCAGGGGCGGACGGCGGCGAGGCACGCCCTCGGGATCCCCGGCGCGAGCGAGCGGAAGATCCCCCTTCCCTACGGCGTCTACACCGTGCCCGAGATCTCGATGGTGGGCGCGACGGAGGAGGAGCTCGTCGCGAAGGGGATCCCGTACGAGGCGGGGCGGGCCCGCTACGAGAACAACGCGCGGGGCCAGATCACGGGCGACGTCGACGGCTTCGTGAAGCTCCTCTTCGACCCGGAGACGAAGCGGCTCCTCGGCGCCCACCTTCTCGGGACGAACGCGACGGAGCTCGTCCACGTGCCGCAGATGGTGATGGCGCACGGCGGGGGCCTCTCCGACTTTCTCGACGCCGTCTTCAACGTGCCGACCCTCTCGGAGTGCTTCAAGTACGCGGCGTACGACGGGCTGCAGCGCCTCTCGCACCGGGACCGGGCCATCCCGGTGGAGGTCGCCTCCCCGGTCGCCGACGGCGAGGTCCTTCCCCCCGGCGCGCGGGGCTGGTTCCTCGGCGTCGACCTGACCGACCTCTCCGCCGCGTCGCCGCGGCCCGTCGACGTCGCCCTGATGGACCGCTGGCGGCGCGTCCGCTTCGCCACGTGGGCCTTCGCCCCGGACGGCGAGGGGCTCCTCCCTCCCGAGGTCCTCGCCGACGGCGCCGTCGTCGCCGTCGACGGACCGCAGGGGCTCGCGGCGCCCGGCCGGAAGGTGCGCGCCGGCGAGCGCGAGCTGCGCTGCGCGGGAAGGACCCCGGACGCCCTGCCCGCCGCCGGCTCGGCGCCGTACGCGGGGTTCCTCCGGGGGAGCGTCCTCCTCTTCTCGGCGCTCCGCGCCCGAGGGCTGGGCGTCTTCGGCGAGGTGCCACAGGAGCGCGCCGTCCTCCTCGAGGTCTACCCGGCCGACCTCTGGAAGAAGTGGGCGGGTCACCCCCTGCCGAAAAAGCAGACGGCAGAGGGACGGCGCGCCCGGTGGGACCTCCTCAGGGGGCAGGGGCTCGAGCTTCCGGGGGGCCCGGCCGAGCTCACCCACGACCAGCTCGACGCCGCCGCCGCGGCCCTGGCCGCCTACCTCTGGGCCACGGGCCGGACGAACTCGTGGGGCGAGCCCCCGTCCTGGGACGCGGAGGCGGGCGTCCTCCGCGAGGGGCTCATCGTCAGCCTCTGAGGAGCACCCCGCGAGGGGACCGTTTCAGCCCCGGCGGTCGCGGGCCACGAGCCAGCCGATGAGGACGCCGACGGCGAGCGCCCCGGCGGCCATGACGAATGCGTTCTCGCGGCCGACCTGGTCGACCTGCTTCCAGCGCCGGGCGAGCTCTTCTTTCACCTCGCGCTGGAGCTTCCGCCCCTCGGTCCCGGCCTTTTCGAGGGCGTCCTCGATCTTGTCGGCGACCGCCTCCACGGCGTCCTCCGACCGGGCGCGAACGCTCGCGGCATTCTCGCGGATGGTCCCGACGATCTCGTCTACGTCGACCTGCGGCATGGTTCACCTCCGTGCGGCCTTCACCGGGCCAGCCCGATTCTCGCAGAGGACGCACCCGCCTCCGATTGGATAGAATTCGACCCTTGGATTCGCGAGCCTTCCTCCGGGCCCTCTACCGCGCCGCGGTCGCTGCCGTCGATCCGGGACGGCTCGTCACGGAGGCTCTCTCGAGGCGGGGCAACGCCGTCGTCATCCGGTCCGTGTCCGACCCGGGCCGGCGCGAGTTCGTCTTCGTCCCGGGGCGGGTGGTCCTGCTCTCCGTCGGGAAGGCCGCCGTCCTCATGGCCGCCGCCGCGCACCGGGCCCTCGGCCCGCTCGTCGGCGACTCCCTCGTCATCGCCCCGGCCGGCTCGCCCGAGGAGGACCTCCCCCCCGGCTGCCGCTACCTGCCGGCCTCCCACCCCGTTCCCGACGAGCGGAGCCTCAGCGCCGGGCGCCAGGCCCTCGCCCTCGCCGCGGGCCTTCGCTCCGAGGACCTCCTCCTCGTCCTCCTTTCGGGGGGCGGCTCCAGCCTCATGGCGCTGCCCGCCGACACGGTCCCGCTGGCGGACAAGGCCCGGACCGTCTCGCTCCTCTCCGCGGCCGGGGCGCCGATCGCCGACGTCAACCTCGTGCGGGGAGCCCTGTCCCGCGTCAAGGCGGGCCGCCTGGCGGCCGCGGCGCGCGCGGCGGACGTCGTCACGCTCGTCCTCTCCGACGCGGGCGACGCCGGCTGGCACCTCGTCGCCTCCGGCCCGACGCTCGGCGCCCCTCCTTCGCGCCGCGACGCCCTGGCCCTCCTCGACCAGTACCGCCTCCTCCCCCTCGTTCCCCCGGCGGTCCGGAGCTACCTCCTCTCCCCGCACGTCGAGAACGGCCCCGGAGACGGGGGGCAGCGCTGGAGCGTCCTTCTCGGGGACATCCGGACGGCCCTCGAGGGGGCCCGGGTCGAGGCCCTCCGTCTCGGCGCCGACGTCCGGGTCCTCCCCGACCTCCTCTCTGGAGAGGCTCGCGCGGCCGCCCGACGGCTCGCCGTGGCCGGGGCCTGCGCCGGGAACCTCGTCCGCCGGGCGGGCAGCCCCGCGGGGCGGCTCGTCACGCTCTTCGGCGGCGAGACGACGGTGACCGTCAAGGGAAGGGGGACGGGCGGCCCGAACCGCGAGCTCGCCCTGGCGACGGCGTTCCACATCGACGGCGTGAAGGGAGCCCACGCCCTCGTGGCCGGATCGGAC
>CALMDF010000489.1 GCA_937864895.1 uncultured Holophagales bacterium
CTCGACGACCAGACGAAGTTCCACATCAACCCTACCGGCCGGTTCGTGATCGGCGGTCCGCAGGGGGACACGGGCCTGACGGGTCGGAAGATCATCGTCGACACCTATGGCGGAATGGGCCGGCACGGCGGGGGAGCGTTCTCCGGGAAGGATCCCACGAAGGTCGACCGCTCGGCCTCGTACATGGCGCGGTACATCGCGAAGAACCTCGTTGCCGCCGGGCTGGCGGACCGGGTCGAGGTCCAGCTCGCCTACGCCATAGGAGTCGCCGACCCCGTCTCGGTCTACGTCGAGACTTTCGGTACGGAGAAGGTCGACCCGGCTCTCCTGCCGGGCCTGATCCGCGACCACTTCAAGCTGACGCCCAGGGGGATCATCGAGTCCCTCGACCTCAGGCGGCCGATCTTCAGGAAGACCGCCGCCTACGGGCATTTCGGGCGGAACCTCCCCGAATTCACCTGGGAGCGGATCGACCTCGCGGAGTCCCTGGCGAAGGCAGCGGGTCTTTCCATCCCGGCCCAGGTCTAGGCCGGTCTTCCGGGTCAGGTCCGGATCCCGAGCAGCCCCCAGGCCGCTCCGAGCGAGAAGAAGAGATTGGCTCCCCACGCCGCCAGGAGCGGCGGGAGGGAGCCGGTCTCCCCGCCCTTGACGAGGAAGGCTCCGAGGACGAGGTAGGCGAGGCCCAGGAGCAGGGCGATTCCGATCCCCGCTACGGCCCCCTTCTTCCCGAAGCGGAACGCGAAGGGGAGACCGACGAGCGTGAGGAGTAGGGGCGCCAGCGCGACGGAGCTCTTCCGGTAGAGCCCGGTCGCGATCGCCGAGACGTCCGCTCCGGCATTCCGCCTCAGCCTCAGGAACCGCGCGAGCTCGAGGCTGTTCATCTGCCGGGGGTCGGCCCGCCCGGCCTGGAACGTCCGGGCTGCCTCCGGAGCCTCGACGAGAGACTCTCCAGGCTGCTTCAGGAACAGCGACCCTCCGTCCGACCCGAACGTTCTCGTCCAGCCGTCGGTCAGGACGATTCCCCTGTCAGGGACAATCGTGCCCTTCGCGCCCCGCGTCTTGCGGAGGAGCTGGAACGAGCTCGGGTCGACCTGGAAGATCGTCAGGCCGGTAACCTGGGAAGAAGCGGGGTCCCAGGTCTCGGCCGAGAAGAAACGGCCCTCATCGCCCTTGAGGAAGGACCTCCAGGCGTCGGATGCGGCAGCGGGCGGCTTTCCGAGGATGACGTTGCGGAGGCGCTCCGCTTCGGAGGCCGCCTGGGGGACGACCCTCTCGGAGAAGAGGAAGAGGGCTGCGCCCGCAATGGCCGCCATCAGGAGGATCGAGGCCGTGGAGCGCAGGAGGGAAATGCCGTGGGCGAGGAGTGCCGTCGACTCGGAGGAACGGACGAGGCCGGCGACCGTGATGAGCGCCGCAGCCGCGAAAGCCAGGGGGACGACGTCCACGAGAATCGGCGCCAGCTTGGCCTGGAAGAACCCGAGGATCGCCGCGATCGGCGGCCGGACGCGAGCGATGTCGTTCGAGATCTCGAGGTACTCGATGAGGACGTATAGGACGAGAACCGAGGCGAGGACGAGCACGAAGAGCCGGGCGAAAGTCGCCGCGACGTAACGGTCGATCAGCCACGCGGGGGCGACTCGGGATCGCGCCGCCTTTCTGGCGTCGGCGGGGGAGACTTCCGAGCCGCTTTCAGCCCGGGTGCGGGGGAGGAGTCGCGCGAGAAAAGACTGGATCGCGGCCCCGGCTTTCCCCTCGAAGACGGTGCGATCGTGCCGGACCCGGCCGATCGCCATCGCCCCGAGCAGGACGAGGAGGGCGTTCGGCAGCCACATGGCGACCACCGGTGACCACGAACCCTTGACGGCTCGGCTTTCACCGGACGCATAGAGGATGTAGTAGCCGAGAACGATGGCCGTGGAGACCGCGAACCCCGCGGCCCGCCCGCCCCGCTTGTTGACGACCCCGAGGGGCAGGCCCACGAGGCCGAAAACGAGACAGGCTGCCGGAAAGGAGAACTTCTTGTGGACCTCGACCCACGAAAGCCGGCTCAAGGCCTTGTCCGTCGCCGTCCGCGCGCGCTGAACGAGCTCGGGAATCGTCATTTCGCGCAACTGCTTGTCGGGCCGAGTCTTGGCGAAGCGCTCCCTGGGGTTGGTGTCGTCCAGGAGGATCCTTTGCGTCCTGTAGCTCGCCCGGTCATAGCCCCTCGTGTCGGCCTCGGTGTGATGGGTGACGGCGTCCTCCAGGCGAAGCCAGAGCCGCCCTTCGGCCTCTTCCAGCTCGAGGGCCCCTCGACGGGCGAGGGTGAGCCGTTCGCCTTCCTCGGGGTTGGAGTTGTCCGCGACGATGAGACCTTCGAGGGACTTCCTGTCGGCTGACGCCCGTTCCACGTAAATCCTGCGACCCGCGAATTCCGGGCTGAAGACCCCCGGCTGGATCCGCTGCGCGATCGCGAAGGTCGAGAGCTGGAGCTTCATCCCGTAGAGGATCCGGTTCGTCCTCGGTACGACGGACGTCATCACGATCCCCGTGAGGACCGTGAACAGGACCGCCAGGACGCCGATCGGCCTGTAGAGGGAGAAGAGGTCGACGCCGGCCGCGCGGAGGGCGATGAGCTCGGAGTCCTGGCTGAGACGCCCTACGCCGACGAGGATGCCGAGAAGGAAGGAGATCGGAAGCGTCAGGACGACGATGTGCGGCGTCGAGAACGCGATGACGAGCCAAGTGTCCCGGAGGGGGGCCCGGCTCTGCAGGAGGAGGTCACCGAACTGGACGAGCCCGCGAATGAGCATGAACCCCGTGTAGATGGCGAAGGCCACCAGGGTCGGGGCGAGGACTTCC
>CALMDF010000490.1 GCA_937864895.1 uncultured Holophagales bacterium
TGATGGAAAGCTTCTTCTTCTCGTCGTTCTTGGGGGTGGTCATTTTCGGCCTCCTTCTTTCCTGGGACTTCCGTCCCGTTCTCGACCAGGTCTCGGCTTCCGCGAAGCCGTCAGTTCGCCTTGTTCCAGCGCCGGGATCGGCGGCCTGTCGCCGAACACCGTCCTTCCGCCCGACCCCCCCTTGGGATCCGATCGCGGCGCGAGGTCGGCCAGGAGTACCAGGTCGCCCCGCTTGCCGCGCCTGCCGAGCGGCTTCTTCTTCACGTTGACTCCTGGCTCGACTAGAGCAAGGCGCGGGCCACGTCCTCCTTCTGTGCCGTTCGTCACGGAAACCGCCTCGCGGGCGCTCTTCCCCGCCCTCGGCCCCTCCGCTTCGCGACGGAACGGTGGTCCGAAACGGAGCACCAATGTTCCGTTTCGATACAGAACCCGGATGGACCTCCATCTCCCTGCGCCCCGGGGGGCCCGAATTCCAGGAGGCTCTCCGCCCGCCGCGTGCCTGTTACGATTCCGAAGTCTGATGAAAGCGCTGATCGGCCGGCCCGTCTTCGCCATCGGAGAGACCGAGTACTGCTGGGAGGACGTCATCCTCGCGGGCGCCGTCCGGGGTGAATGGTCCGCGGTCGTCCGCCGGGCCCGCGCGGGTCTCGCCCTCCTCGCCGCGGCCGAAGAGGAAGAAGAAGAGCCTCTCGAGGTGCCCGGAGAGGACGAGATCGACGAGGCCGCCAGCGAGTTCCGCTATGCGCAGAACCTGATCGCGGCGGACGAGATGGAGGCCTGGCTCGAGGCCTGGGGTCTCGACGTCGGGGGCTGGATGGAGTGGGTCGTCATGGACCTCCTCCGAAACCGCAACGACGGTGAAGAGGCGTGGGCTGCCCGGCTCGCCGGGCCCCCCGTCGACGACGAGACGCTCGCCGCGGCGATCCACGCTGAGGCCGTCTGCTCCGGCGCGCTCGGAAAGCTCTCTTACCGCCTCGCCGAGTGGGCCGCCGTCCATACTCGCGAGCGCGAGGCGGGCCGGGAGGAAGAGCCGCCGGCCGAGGCTCCCCCGCTTCCCGCAGGAACGGAGCTGCCCCCCCTCGATCTCAGCGGCGAAGAGCTCTCCCGCCGGCTCGGCGTCCTCAACGCCTACCGGCGCGCCTACGACCGCTTCACGGTTGAGGTCGTCACTCCCGAGGCCGTCGCCGGACGGGTGAGGACAAGGCAGACAGAGTGGACGCGCGTCGACGCGCGAATCCTAAGGCTCCCCTCCGAGGACGCGGCCCGCGAGGCGCTCACGTCGATCCGCGACGACGGCTGCGAGATCGACGAGGTGGCCGCCGACGCCGGGACCGGCCTCGCCGAGGGGACGTTCTTCCTCGAGGAGTTCGACGCCGCGATCCGCGACCGGCTCCTCGCCTCCGTCGCGGGCGACCTTCTCGGCCCGCTGCGCGACGGCGAGAGCTGGGCCATCTTCTCCGTCGTCGACAAGAAGCTCCCGTCCGCAAGCGACCCGGAAATCGCCGACCGGGCCGAGAAGAGCCTCCTCCGGAGCGCGCTGACGCGCGAGGTGGACAACCGCGTCTCCTGGCGGTGGAGGGCGTGACGGCCGCCGAACGCTCCTCGATGAGCCCGGAAGCCCGGGCCATCCTGGAGAAGCTCCCGATCCTGTCGTTCCTCTCCCCCTCGTCGCGCAAGCTCGTCCTCGACCGTTTCGTCCCCGAGCACTTCTCCTTCGGGAACGTGGTCGTCCGCGAGGGCGAGAAGGCCGACGCCTTCTACGTCCTCGTCTCGGGCAAGGCCCGCGTCGTGAAGGCGGGAGAGGGCGGCCAGGAGGTCTCCCTGAACGTCCTGAAGCCCGGCGAGGGCTTCGGCGAAATGGGCCTCCTCGACCCGAACGCCCTCCGCTCGGCCACCGTCCGCGCGTCGAGCGATCTCGTCGTCGCCAGGCTCGGCAAGACCGACTTCGACGAGCTCCTCGAGATCGAGCCGGGCATCCGGACGAGCTTCGACCTCCACATCCGCTACCGGAGCCTGAACACCTTCTTCCGGCTCCACACGCCCTTCGCCCGCCTGAAGCCCGCCGACCTCGGAAAGCTCCTCGACCAGTTCAAGTCGGTCAGCGTGAAGAAAGGGGACACGGTCTTCCAGCAGGGCGACGCGGCCGGGCCGCTCTACGCCATCGTCGAAGGGCGCCTCCGCGTCTACGTCGACCAGGACGGCCAGCGCGAGTACCTGCGCTACCTCCGGAAGGGCGACTTCTTCGGCGAGATCTCCGTTTTCCGCGGCACCCCGCGGCCCGCGACCGTCGAGGCGGTCTCCGACTGCCGGCTCCTCTCCCTCCCGCCGGAGGCCTTCCAGAATGTCGCCGCCGAGCACCCCGAGTTCCGGGAGGAGATCGAAGAGCACATCAAGCAGTACGAGTACAAGAAGGTCGCGCGCGTCCCCCTCGACTTCGCCGAGGAGATCGTCCCGGCGCAGGCGAAGGAGGCCGAGCGCGTCAGCCTGTCGCAGGACGACGCGTCGGTCGACGAGGTGGCGGGCGAGAAGCCCGCCGAGCCC
>CALMDF010000491.1 GCA_937864895.1 uncultured Holophagales bacterium
GAACGTCCCGCACTCCTCGTCCTGGGGCGGCGCGTCGTAGCCCACGACGCGGAGGGGGACACCGTGCGCCCGCGCGAGGCGCGCCGCCTCGGCCGCGACGACCTGGGCGCCGGAGCGGGCGAGGTCGAAGAGCTGGTCGTGGGAGAGGCGCCGGAGCGGACGGGCGTTCTGGTGCCGCTGCGGATCGCGGTCGTAGACGGCGTCGACGTCGGTGACGATGAGACAGGAAGCGGGGCCCAGCGCCGCCGCGATCGCGACGGCGCTCGTGTCGGAGCCGCCGCGCCCGAGGGTGGCGACCTCCCGGTCCTTTCGCTCCCCCTGGAAGCCGCTGACGACCGGGACGACCCCGCGCGCCAGCAAGGCTCGGAGCCTGCGCGCGTCGACGCCCGCGACGCGGGCCGCGCCGAACTCGCCGTCGGCCCGCACGCCTGCCTCGCCTCCCCGGAGGCTCCGGGCGGCGACGCCGACGGCGTTCAGCGCCGCCGCGAGGAGAGCGGCCGAGAGGTCCTCGCCGGTGGCGAGGGCCCGGTCGGCCTCGCGGCCGGCCGGGCTCCCGACGCGCCGGTTCTCGAGGGCGCCGAGGGTCTCCAGGATGTGGTCCGTCGTGTGGCCCATCGCGCTCACGACCGCCACGACGCGCCGCCCGCCCGCGACGAGGGCGGCGACGCGCCGCGCGGCGCTCCGGATCCGGGAGGGCGTCCCGAGCGACGTTCCCCCGAACTTGACGACGACGGTCTCGCGGGAGGCGCTCATCGCGCCCTCCCGGGGGCCACGCCGAGGCGCGCGAGGGCGGCGTCGAGGTCGGCCAGGAGGTCGCGGCGGTCCTCGAGCCCCACGGACAGGCGGACGAGGTCGGGAGAAACGCCGGCCGCGAGGCGCTCCTCCTCGGAGAGCTGCTCGTGGGTCGTCGTCCAGGGGTGGATGACGAGGCTCTTGGCGTCGCCGACGTTCGCGACGAGGGAGAAGAGCTTCAGGTGGGCGATGAAGTTCCGCGCCCCCTGCTCGGCGGAAACGCCCGACGGGGGGCGGACGCCGAAGGTCAGGACGCCCCCGAACCCGCCGTCGAGGGTGCGCGCCGCCGTCTCGTGGGTGGGGTGGGAGGAGAGGCCCGGGTAGCGCACCCATGCGACGTTCGGGTGCGCCTCGAGGTGCCTCGCGACGGCGAGGGCGTTCTCGGAGTGGCGCTGGATCCGGAGAGGGAGCGTCTCGAGCCCCTGGAGGAAGAGGAAGGAGTTGAAGGGCGAGACCGCGGCGCCGACGTCGCGCAGGAGGACGGTCCGGAGGCGGGCCGCGTACGAGGCGGGGGCGAAGGCCGAGAAGGAGAGGCCGTGGTAGGCCGGCTCGGGGTCCGAGTAGAAGGCGCGGAAGCGCGCGGAGCCGCTCCAGTCGAAACGGCCCGCGTCGACGACGACGCCGCCGATCGCCGTGCCGTGGCCGCCGATCCACTTCGTGGCGGAGTGCACGACGACGTCGGCGCCGTGCTCGATGGGGCGGCAGAGGAGCGGGGTGGCGAAGGTGTTGTCGACGACGAGGGGGAGGCCGGCCGCGTGCGCGACCTCGGCGAGCGCGCGGAAGTCGGGGACGTCGAGCCTCGGATTCCCGATCGTCTCGACGTAGACCGCCCTCGTCGTCTCGTCGATGACGGACGCGACCCTTGCCGGGCCGCCGGGGCCGGAGGAGTCGACGAAGCGGGTCCTTATCCCGAGCCTGGGGAGCGTGTGGGCGAGGAGCGCGTACGTCCCCCCGTAGAGCGACGTCGTCGAGACGATGGACTCGCCCGAGCGCGCGAGGTTCAGGATCGCGAGGGTCTCCGCGGCCTGTCCGCTCGACGTCGCGACGGCGGCGACGCCGCCCTCCAGCGCGGCGACGCGGCGCTCGAAGACGTCCGTCGTGGGGTTCATGATCCGCGTGTAGATGTTCCCGGGCTTGCGCAGGCCGAAGAGGTCGGCGGCGTGGTCCGGGCCGTCGAAGACGTACGACGTCGTCGCGTAGATCGGGACGGCGCGCGCGCTCGTGGCGGGGTCGGCGCTCTCCTGGCCGGCGTGGATCGCGAGCGTCTCGGGGCGGAGCGCGGGGCGGGCGGCGGTGTCGGTCGTCGAGGACATGCGAAGCTCCTTCGGTTTCCGGTCTCGTGCAAATGCAGAAAGACCCTCTCTCGCGAGAGGGCCTTGTGGGTTTGCCTTCGGTTTCGGCTGTCTACGCGCTGTGCGTCACATTCGCCGTCCCGTCGCGTGCCCCGGCTCTCCCGCGTGAGCGGAAGGCATGCACATGGGCATCGACATAATCCGGATGGCGAGGGAGCGCACCCCGGCCGCGGCGGGCGACCCCGGAATCGGGCTCGGTGCGGCGGAGCGGCTCATGGGTGCGGAGGGTAAGGGAAACGACCCCGGCCGTGTCAAGAGAAAAACGCATCGCCCGCCCCCGGGTGGTGTCTCTCCACCTCGCGTATCGTTCGTGCGCGGCGGCGTGGCGTGCGCCGTCCGAAGGAGCTTTCGATGCGTGCGACCCGAACTGCCTCGACCGGTCTCGTCCTCTTCTCCGTCTTCCTCGGCGGCTGTTCGTCGATGAAGACCGGCGCGCAGCGGGTCGACGAAGCGGCGATCGCGAAGGTGAAGACCTTCGCCGTCGTCGTCGCGCCCCAGGACAAGGTGCCGATGGACCCGGCCCTCCGGGACTTCCTCGGGAAGCGCATCGGCCCGGCGATCGTGGCCGAGATGACGGCGAAGGGCTACACCCAGGCGCCCGAGGAGTCTCGTGTGAACCGCTGCCGGTCAGCGCCGCTGCGGGAATGTCTCGGAAAACGGATCGCCCCCGCGATCGTCGCCGAGATGCCCTCGAAGGGCTACACCGAGGCGTCCGAGGAGTCCGCGGACGTCGTCGTCGCGACGCACGCGATGATCGGCGTCGCCGACGTCGGGGCGATCCGCTGGAATCCCACCGTCGTGACCTGGTACCCGTGGGGGCCCGCGAGCACGGGCTTCTACGCCAGCTCCTCGATCGGCAAGGAGATCTCCTTCGTGATCGACATCGGCGATTTCAAGGGACAGAAGCTCTACTGGCGCGGCTGGGCCGCGGGTGCCGCGGAGCTCGGCGCGCAGCACGACCCGGCGAAGGTCCGGCGCCTCGTCAATGCGGTCCTGTCGGACCTCCCGAAGGCGAAGAGCTAGCCGAGAGCCTTAGCGAGCGATTCTCCCCACGCCTCGTCGTGGACGATGCGGGCCGCCGTCTCGGCCCGCAGGCGTCTCAGGGGCTCGAGGCGCCGGAGGGCGAGCCGGTACGGTCGTCCCGCGGGGCCCCGCGTCTCCGCCTCGGTGAGGGCGAGAGCGCGCCGGCGGAAGTGGAGGGCGGCGAGGTCGGCGGAGATCGCGGGGAGGTCCCCCCGGAAGACGTAGGTCGCGGCGGAGGGCCCCGACAGGAGCTCGAGGACGACGCGACCCCCGACCGTCGCGAGGAGGAACGCGGCGGTGTCCTCGGGCAGCTTCACCTTTGCCGCGAGGCCTTCCTCGTCGGGGTCGAGGAGCTCGGCGAGACCGAGGTGACAGCCGTCGAGGCCGGCGCGCCTCACGAGGTCGCGCGCGCCTTCGAGCCGCTCGGGGGCCGAGAAGGCCTCGAGCAGGCGGTCGAAGTCCGGGCCGAGCAGGCGGGCCGGGACGGGCCGCCCGTCCGCGAAGTGCGTCGTCCCCGAGGCCCGCGCGCAACTTTCCAGCATCGCGTCGCGGGCCTCCCTCACCGCGCGGGCGAACGCGTCGGTTCTCCTCGCGAGGCGTCCGAAGTGCCAGGTCCCCGCGGCGGTCGCGAGGACGACCTCCCAGGTCCCCTCGACGAAGGAGATGCCGCCGAGCGATCCGAACGGGACCTGGAACGGGTCTCCCGCGGCGGGGACGACGGCGACGTGCGTGGGCCAGACGATAAGCCGCGCCTCGCGGGCCGGTCCCGGCTCGAGGAGCGCCCCGTCGAACGTCTCGGGCGTCCCGAGACCGTGGGCGAGAAGGCCGCGGACACGGGCCGCGTCACGGGCGCCGGCGAGGGCCTTCGAGAAGGACTCGTGGCGTCGGGCGAGCATCGTGAGGCGGAGCGTCCCGGCCGGGTGGAGAGAGAGCGCCAGGACGCGGTTCTCGTCGGCGAGGCCGTCGGCGTCGAGGAACTCGACTCGCCGCCCGCCGACGCTCACGCCGTCGTCGTCGACGAGCGCCTCCCCGTCGCCCCTC
>CALMDF010000492.1 GCA_937864895.1 uncultured Holophagales bacterium
GGGCCTTCATGCCCGGGACGATAGGTACTCGAGGAAGCTCCCGCAAGGACGGGAGAAAGAGATCGGTTCTCCCGGCTCCTCCCCTAATCTCCGCTTCGTGGAGCTTCCTTCCCGGGATCGCGACGATCGCTTCCTGGCTGCGGGTGCGCACGGAGCGCTCCGGCGCGCTCTCTCCGCGCGCCTTCGCGGGCGCGAGCTCTCCGCGGTCCTCGTCCACTGCTTCGACCCGAGGACGCGGATTCTCCCGTTCGTCTTCGCCGACACCCGGATCGTCCCGGCCGGGGTCCGCCAGGTCGCGGCGAGCCTCCTCGAGTCCGGCGTCCACGACGTCAGGATCGTCCTCCAGCAGTGGACCCCTCACGTCTCCCCGGAAGCCCTCTCCCTGGGCGGCCGCCGGCCCGACCTCCTCCTCCTGAGCGCGATGTCGCTCCACACGGCGCCGCTCGAGAGGCTCCTCCGGGAAGCCTGCCGGATTCCCCCGGGCGAGCGGCCGCTCGTCGTCTGCGGAGGCCCGAAGGGGATCTACGAGGCGACCGGAATGTTCCACGTCGGCGGAGACCCGAGCGTCTCCACCGACTTCGTCTGCCGGGGCGAGGACTACGTCCTCCTCGAGGCGCTCGAGCGGATCACCGCGGAGTGGCCCGTCCGAGAGCCGCTGCGATCGGCCTTCCTGCGGGCGAGGGCGGGCGGCGCCCTTCGCGACGTGCCCGGACTCACGTATCTCGGCGAGGAGGACGGCGAGTCGTACTCGCTCGTCGAGACGGGGACCCAGCGCCTCCTCCTCGACCTCGACGAGCTTCCGATGGGGATCGAGGCCCTCACGCACGTGGAACCGCCCCACCGTCGTCGGGACCTCTCGGCCGCGCCCCTCGCCCGGACCAGCGTCGTGCGCCGCGCGCCGATCACCCCGCTCGAGATGACCCGCGGCTGCCGGCTCGTCTGCAGCTACTGTCCGATCCCCGCTTACAACCAGAAGAGCTTCCGCAGGAAGAGCGGGGCGCGGGTCGCCGCGGAGATGCACGCGTTCTCGCGCACCGGTCTGCGCGCCTTCTTCGGGACCGACGACAACTTCCTCGACAGCCGGCCCGCGGCCGAGGAGATCGTCGAGGCCGTCGCCCGCTACCGGCACGACCACCGCGGCGACCCGACCGTCGTCTGGCGGTGGGGCACGGAGGCGACGCTCACCGACACGCACCGCTGCCTCGACCTCCTCCCCGCGGCCCGGGCCTCGGGGCTCCAGGCGCTCTGGTTCGGCATCGAGGACCTGACCGCCACGCTCGTCTCGAAGGGACAGAGCGCCGCCAAGACGGAAACGGTCTTCCGGGCCCTTCAGGAGAACGGGATCATGCCGATGCCGATGCTCATGCACGCGGACGGGCAGCCGCTCTGGACGCGCAAGGGGCTCGGCGGCCTCGTGAACCAGGTCCGTTTCGTGAGGCGCGCGGGTGGCGGGGGTCTCTCCCTCTTCCACCTCGTTCCCGCGGTCGGCAGCCGCGGGTACGAGCGGCCCTTCGACGACGGCATCGTCTTCGAGAGCGTCGGAGGAGAAACCGTCGAGAAGTGGCGGCACGACGGAGGGTACGTCGTGGCGTCCGGGGAACGGCGCCCCTGGCGCCGTCAGCTCAACCTCCTCGCCGGCTACGCGGCCTTCTACAACCCGCTCGAGCTCCTGCTCGGACCCCTGCGCCGCCGCCGCGGGCACCTCGCCGCGATGGACCTGGCATTCCAGGCGATCGGAATCGCGGGACTCGTCCCGACGGCGCTGGCCTCTCTTCGCTGGGCCCTCGCGCTTCGTCGCGGGCCCGTGACGAGGGCGAAGCGGCCCGGCTGACGGCCCGGCCCGCGCCCTCAGCCGCGAAGCGGCTCGAAGTCGTTCTGGACGTCGCTGTCGAGCCCCGAGCCTGGAGGAACGAGGGACGCTCGCGCGACGTGGGGCGAGGCGACGAGGATCTCGAGCTCGGCCTCCTTCCGGTGGACGAAACGGTCAATCCCGTTCTGGATGCCGTCCCTCCCGGCGATCGAGAGGAGCCGCTCGGCACCGCTGCGGGACACCACGTACGCGAAGGTCCCCCCGATGTACCGCGAGCCGTCGAAGGGCCGGAGGCGTGCCGGAAGCCGGCTCCTCTCGAAGTCGTCCTCGGGCGCCGGACGCCAGTCGAAGAGCCCGAGCAGGAGAACGTCGAACGCGGGGTGGCGCTCTTCCAGTTCTCCGCAGAGCTCGACGAGCTGGCCTTCGAACCCGCGGCAGAGGGTGACGTCGTCCTCGAGGATGAGAGCACCGGGCGCGTCGCCCGCGGCCGCCTGCTTCCAGAGCGCGAGGTGGCTCAGGGCGCAGCCGATGAAGCTCTTCCGGTACCCGAAGTCGTTGCCGCGGAACGTGTGCCGGATCTCCTCCGTCAGCTCGAGGTCCCGGCCGTCTACCGCAGGGAACCGCTCGACACGGGAGAGGAAGCCAGGGCTGGCGGCGTCCGCGAGCCGCGCGCGGAACGATTCGAGCCGGTCGGGCCTGCGGTCCAGGTTGATCACCCTCGCCTCGAGCCGCGAGGCGAGGCGGTGGCCGCGGACGACCTTCGCCAGCGTCGGGAGGAGCTGCAGCTCGTCCAGGATCCGGCGCTTCTCCCGCCGGATCACGGGGAGGCGCCGCTTCCAGTCGTCGCGGGCGATCGTCTCCTCCACGATCCGCCGGCTCTCGAAGGGGTCCTCGAGAGGGAGGCGGACGAACGCGCCGGGGTCGAGGTGGTCCTCCAGGTTCGGGCAGCCCCAGTAGAACGGCAGGCACTCGGCGAGGAGCGCGTCGAGGACTTTTTCCGTGAAGTAGTTCGGGTGGGCGCTGTTCTCGACGGCGAGCGTGTAGCGATAAGGCAGGAGGCCGGCCGACTTGTCGCGCGGCGGGAGGGGGCCGAGGTACCCGGAGAAGGCGTGGATGTTGTCCCGGCCGAAGACGTCGACGCGCGTCCCGTGAGCCTCGAGGAACTTCAGGAACCCGATACGGAGCTTCTGTCCCGGGTCGACGACGCGGGACGAGACGACGGCGGAGAGGCCCCGGTCCTTCGCCGGGCTCACCTCGTGCAGCTCGGCCCAGCTCCTCCCGAGGTGCCACTCGCCCGCGTTCGGGAACCTGTCGTGGCCGCGGACCTGCAGGAAGCGACGGGGATCGGGAGCCGCCCACTCGCCCCACTCCGCAACGGCGTGGGGCGGCTCCATCGGGATCACGATCGTCCGCTCCGGCGCGAACGGGGCGGAGTCGGGGCCCGGCCGGTTCAGGAGCGCGAAGTACTCAGTGTCCTCGTCGAGGGTGAGCTCGACCTCGTCCCAGCGCCCCTCCTCCTTCCCCTGTCTCCGGAAGGCGTCGAGGAGGGCTTCCGGCGCCGCCCAGTCCCCCACCAGCTTCACGCGGGCTCGCGGCCTCGCGGGGGCGGGCTCCGCCGCCCGGCTGCCGGGGACCGCCCCGAACTGCGGCTCGTCGTTGAGCTCGTAGGCGTTCGGCCGGGCGCCGTCG
>CALMDF010000493.1 GCA_937864895.1 uncultured Holophagales bacterium
CTTGAACTCTTCCGTGGCGTCGACGAGGGCGGAGACGATTCCCGGCTCGTCGGCCGAATGGCCCGCGGCCGGGACGATCTCGAGGCGCGAGCCGGGCCAGGCCTCGTGGAGGTCCCAGGCGGAGACGGCCGGGCAGACCATGTCGTAGCGGCCCTGCACGATGACGGCCGGCAGGTGCCGGATCTTCTCCACGTCGCGGAGGAGCTGATCGTCGGACGAGAGGAAGGCGCCGTTCACGAAGTAGTGCGCCTCGAGGCGGGCGAGGGCGACCTCGCTCGGGACGTCCTCCTCGGCGACGGGCCCGAGGCTCGCCACGAGGTGCGAGGCGACCTCCTCCCACCGGTTCCAGGCGAGCGCGGCCTGCCGCCTCGCCGCGGCGTCGGCCGAGTTCAGCCGGCGGTGGTAGGCCGCGAGGACGTCGGCCCGCTCTCCCTCGTCGAGGATCGAGAGGAACTCCGCCCAGGCGTCGGGGAAGATCCTCTGGGCGCCGCCGCCGAAGGTCCAGAAGACTTCGGCCTGCCGGGAGAGGAAGATCCCCCGGAGGATGATCCCGGTGCAGCGCTCGGGGTGCGTCTCGGCGTAGGCCAGGCCGAGGGTGGAGCCCCACGAGCCGCCGAAGACGAGCCATTTCTCGACGCCGAGCCGCTCCCGGACGAGCTCCGCGTCCGCGACGAGGTCCCACGTAGTGTTCTCCCGGGTCTCGCCGAGGGGCGTCGAGCGCCCGCAGCCGCGCTGGTCGAAGAGGATGACCCGCCAGAAGGAGGGGTCGAAGAAGCGGCGATGGAGGGGGGAGATCCCGGCGCCGGGGCCCCCGTGGAAGAAGACGACCGGCTTCCCGGCGGGGTTCCCGGCCTGCTCCACGTGGATCTCGTGCAGGCCGGAGACCCGGATCCGGAAAGAGTCGAACGGTTCGAGGGGGGGGAAGAGCTCGGGCACGGCGCGGAAGTTTATACGGCCGTCGCGCCTTTTCGTTTCGTCTCCTCGCGTCCGTTCCCCTTACGACCCGCTCCTTTCGTAAACTCCGTCGCCATGCCAACGGCCTCGCCCAAGAAGTCGCCCTCCCGTTCCGCCAGGAAGGGCCCCAGGACCCCCGACCGTTTCGCCGAGGCCGAGGAGCTCTACGGCATCGACGCCTGGGGGAAGGGGTTCTTCTCGATCTCCGACGACGGTCACCTCCTCGTCCACCCGACGCGCGAGGGGCACCGGTTCGCCGACCTGAAGGACGTCGTCGACGAGGTCGCCGGTCGCGGCATCACGCCGCCGATGATCATCCGCTTCCCGCAGATCCTCGCTTCCTCCGTGCGGGAGCTCAACGACGCTTTCGGGAAGGCCATCAAGGAGTTCGGCTACGACGGCGACTACCGCGGCGTCTTTCCGATCAAGGTGAACCAGAAGAAGGTCGTCGTCCACGAGATCATCGAGGCGGGCCGGAAGTACGGCTACGGCCTCGAGGCGGGGAGCAAGCCCGAGCTCATCGCGGCCCTGTCTCAGGACCTCGGCCCCGAGTGCCTCATCACGACGAACGGCTACAAGGACGAGGCGTTCATCCGGCTCGCCCTCGACGGCGTCAGGATGGGGCGGAACGTCATCCTGACGCTCGAGAAGGTGTCGGAGCTCGAGCGGATCCTCGAGGTGGCGAAGAAGCGGGGCGTGCGGCCGCTCATCGGGATGCGCGCCAAGCTCTACGCCCGCGGCTCGGGGAAGTGGGCCAAGTCGGGGGGCGAGGCGGCGAAGTTCGGCCTCACGACGACCGAGATGCTCGCGGCGATCGAGATCCTCAAGGCGAAGCGGATGCTCGACTGCCTCGTCATGCTCCACTTCCACATCGGGTCCCAGATCACCGACATCCGGAAGATCAAGGACGCGATCCGCGAGGCGGGGCGCGTCTACGCCAAGCTGAGCCGCTCGGGGGTCGAGGTCCGCTACCTGAACCTCGGGGGCGGGCTCGGCGTCGACTACGACGGCAGCAAGACCTCGTTCGACTCCTCGATGAACTACACCGTCCAGGAGTACGCCAACGACGTCGTCTACAACATCAAGTCGATCTGCGAGGACGAGAAGGTCCCCGTGCCGACGCTCGTCACCGAGTCGGGCCGCGCCGTGACGGCGTACCACTCGGTCCTCGTGTCGAACGTCCTCGACGTCGCCGACAAGATCGAGCAGGACAAGACCGTCACCCTGAACGGCGACGAGAACCACGTCGTCCGCGAGCTCTACGACGTCTTCAAGGGCGTCACCGCGAAGAACATGCGGGAGAGCTACCACGACGCCCTCCAGTACAAGGAGGAGCTCTTCACGCTCTTCAACCTCGGGTACGTCTCGCTCGAGGACCGCTCGAAGGGGGAGATCCTCTTCTGGGACGCCTGCGACCGGATCCGGCGCCACCTGAAGACGCTGAAGGAGATCCCGGAGGAGTTCGAGGACCTCGAGCGCGAGCTCGCCGACAAGTACGTCGTCAACTTCTCGGTCTTCCAGTCGGTCCCCGACTCGTGGGCGATCGACCAGCTCTTCCCCATCATGCCCATCCACCGCCTCCGCGAGAAGCCGGGCGAGATCGCGACCCTCGCCGACATCACCTGCGACTCGGACGGCAAGATCGAGAAGTTCATCGACCTGCGCGACATCAAGGAGTTCCTCCCGCTCCACTCCTTCAAGCGCTCGCAGCCGTACTACCTCGCCTTCTGCCTCGTCGGGGCCTACCAGGACGTCCTCGGCGACCTCCACAACCTCTTCGGCGAGGCGCACGAGGTCCTCGTGGCGGTGGACGACGAGAACCGGACCCGGATCCTCGACCTCCTCCCGGGCGAGACGTGCGAGCGGGTCCTCTCGTACATGAACTACGAGCGGGCCGAGATCCTCGAGGGAATCTGGAAGCAGCTCCGCAAGGCCGTTGACAAGGACCGCGTCCGGGAGGCCGAGGCGAAGTCCATCGCCAAGGACTTCGAGGTCGCGCTGTCTCACTACACTTACCTCGAGGAGTAGCCGGGCACCCCCTCCCGGGAACCGAACGCTGGCGGGGCCGACCCCGCCGGCGTACGCTTCCGGAGCCGTGGACACCCTGACCCCGCCCTACCTGCTGCTCGCCGCGCCCGTCCTCTCGGACCCGAACTTCGAGCGGACCGTCGTCCTGGTGGGGCACCACACGGAGGAAGGGGCGGTCGGCTGGATCGTGAACCGCCTCGTCGACGGGGGCGCGAAGGCGCTCCTCCCCGAGGAGGTCGCGGCGACGATCCACCCGGACACCCCGCTCAGGATCGGCGGGCCGGTCGCGACCCCCGGGCTCATCGTCGTCCACCGCGACCCCTTCGAAGGAATCGACTCGATCGACATGGCGCCGGGCCTCCGGGTCTCGGCGACGCCCGAGGTCCTGCCGCACGTCTTCGCGGCGGCGCCGGTCCACGATCCCGTCGGCGGCCTCCTCGTCTTCGGCTACGCCGGCTGGGGCCCCGGCCAGCTCGAGCACGAGATGGAGGAGGGCTCCTGGCTCGTCCTCCCC